>NZ_JBHXEM010000014.1:0-109207 GCF_042724755.1 Kitasatospora sp. NPDC127067
GGCATGCACCGTGTCCCGCCGACCAGCGGGACACGGTGCATGCCCGTAGTCGACACTCAGCCGGCTCGTACGCCGACGTCGTCAAGGCTCTCCTCGTCGCCGGACGAGGGGCCTGGGACGGTGGTTTTGGTAGTCAGGACGTGCTTCCTCGGTCGCCCCTTGGGGCGGCGCGCCGGCGTCTCCGCGCCCAGCCTCGCAAGTTCCTCCGAGCTCCACCCTGCCGTCTCTGCGGCCGCATACGCCCTCCCGTACGGAACCTCGGTTTCGGCCAGCTGATCCTTGAGGGCCTTCCGCTCCGCCATGATGGCCGCGAGCGGCACGATGGCCTTCTCCCGATCGTCCTGGATCTCCCGCATTCGCCTCAGAAACTCGTCTTCCCTCGTCATGCCGCGGATCGTAGAGCCACCGCTCCCAGAGGGTTCGGACCCACTCACGAGAATCCCCCGTGTCGGTGATTTCCTACTGCCGATCCGGCGTATCCACCAGCGGATAATTCGAAACCAAAGCACGGTGGCCCAGTGGGGATTCGCGGCCGGGGACACCTTCGCCCCGTCCGCCCGAACGCCCGGCGGAACCGAGGAGGATCGACGGTGAGTGCCACGGAGGGTACACGGCGACGGGAGCGGCAGATGCAGTCGCCGCGGTCGAACCGCGTGAATCTCGCGTACAACGACGCCGAGCTGACGATCGTGCAGGAGGCCGCGAAACGCGACGGCACGGCGGTGTCCGCATGGGTGGCCCGTAAGGCACTGGCGGTGGCCAAGGACCAGCTCGTGCCGGTGTCCGCGGACGCCCGAGAAGTCCTGGTGGAGCTCATCAGGTCGCGCGGGGAGCTGGTGCGCATCGGCGAGTCGGTGGGGTCGATCAGCACCTGCGGTGCCGAGCCCGGCACGCGTCTCGTCGAGGAAGCCGTCCAGCGAGTCGATCGCGCGACGCTGCAGCTGATGCGGGAGCGGGCGTCGCGCTGGTGATCCCCAAGAGAGCGAAGGGCGGGACCGACACCGCCGGACTGCTGTTCTACCTGTACAGCCCCGGAAAGCGGGACGAGCACGAGGACCCGCACATGGTCGCCGCCCGGGCGCCGTGGGTGCCCGACCCGGCGCGATCGGCACAAACGACGGTCGGGGAACTGGCACTGCTCCTGGACGCTCCGGTGCACGCTTCCCGGGGCGCCGTCCCGGCCGAGACCGTCTACCACGTCGCGGTGCGTGCGGCGCAGCCCGACGCGTCCGCCCGCTTGGAGGAAGCCGGGCGGCGAACCTCCCATGCGATGTGGGCGGACGGGTGCTGGGCCGAGTTGTGCGGCGAGGACCGGGCCATCGTCCGGGCTCGCTCAGTCGTGGATCTCCCAGGCTCTGCCCGGTAGCCGGTGGGAGAGGTCGTCGAGTGCCTCGGTGAGGAAGAACACCGGTCGGGTGAGGAGGCGGTCGCCTTCCCGTTGAACGTTGATCACCATGCCCAGGGAGGTCGAGCAGGGCACGCCCGCGCTCATGCAGGAGAGCTCGTCGGGGCGGGTCCCGGCGCGTTCCCGCATCCACTGCTCCAACGCGGAAGGCGCCCGGCCCACCAGGGCGGTGTCGTCCGCGGTGATCTGCGGTCCGCACAGGGCGTCAATTGCGATGCCGGACAGCCGCCCGTCCTGGTAGTAGAGGTGCAGGCCGAACTCCCGGTACCGGCCCTCCGCAACCCTCCAGGTGTTGTTGTTCCGCCCGCCGGCCCACGTACGGTGCTCGGTGTCCGTGGTGACCCCGGGCAGGGCGTCCGTCACCTCGTCCGCGCTCATGCCGAAGCGCAGCGGTCACACGGCCGCGAACGGCTCCAGCGTCCACCGCTGACGCTCCTCGTCCGGCCGGACGTGCCACCATCCCTTGAACATGATCACCACTCTGCCCGCCGCCACTGACACTCGCCGACGGGGGACGGGGCAAGGGGCCCGGTCCTGCTCCGCCTCGGGGGCGTGGACAGCGCCGGGAATCACCGGACGGTGGGCGCGCCCCGTGGCCGGAGGCACGTTGCGCTTCCCCGCAGAGCATCACCGGGCGGGGACCCGCTCCGCTGTCCTGGTCCTGGCGGCACGGTAGTGCTCTGACCGAGAACGTTCGCCGGTTGGGCCGGGGGTAGCCTGCGCCCGTGAAGGTCTATCCCCTCTGGCACATCAGCCACCAGAACGAAGCCGGGCCCAACGACGAGACGATTCACCTCGACGACGGGGATGTGTTCATCGACGGGCAGGACGGCGACGACGTCAAGCTGCTCGGCATCTACTCCTCCGAGGCCGTGGCCGAAGAGCGGATGCGCCGCGCGCGTCTTCTACCGGGCTTCGCCGACGAGCCGGACTGCTTCCAGATAGGAGAGTACGACATCGATGAGGACCACTGGACCGAGGGTTTCGTCCGCGTGCCGGTCTAGGTCTTCGGGTGAGCGGGCCTGCAGAGGCGGGCCCGCTCACGCCGCTTCGGTGAGCGTCCTTCCTCCCCGGCGAAGGCCCTTTTCGCTGCGGATGCGCGCGTTCCTTGCGCTGGGCGGCCAGGACGTCGGGGTGGCGGGCGTTCGCGTTGCGCCAGCGCGGGTAAGCGTGCAGAGCGCGGGTCTGGACCGTGTGGTTCGGATGGTTCGAGTTGGCGAGCGTGAACTGCCGCAGCGGTCCGAAATGCGCCTCGATCGGGTTCGCCCAGGACGCGTTGGTCGGGGTGAGGAACAGGTGGACGTTGTTGTCCTTTGCCCAGCGCAGGACCTTCTTGCCGTTGTGGGCGGAGAGATTGTCGAGGATCACGTGGACCGGGGCGCCGTCCGAGCGGGCGGCCGCGGATCGAACGGAGTGCGGCGAGGGTGTTCGCGGTGCCCTTGCGGCGGCGGTTGATGCCCCAGAGGGTGTCGTCGCCGACCGAGTAGCAGCCGTGGAAGTACGTCACGCCGTGGGTGCGCTTGTAGGTTGCCGGCAGCCGGTTCGCCCGGCCTCGCTCGGCCCAGCAGTTGCCGGCGGTGGGGCGGATGCCGAGCGGGCCGAACTCGTCGAAGGCGAAGGTGCGGTTCGGGAAGCGGTCCTGGACGTGCTCGATCCGGTCCAGTTTGGCGTCGTAGTCGGGGTCGGTGGACTCCTTCCAGGTCCTGGTGCGCTGGAAGGTGACGCCGCGTCGGGCGAGCAGGCAGCGCAGGACCTCGCGGCCGATCCGGGCCACCCGGCCGTGGACCTCGCGCAGGTAGGCGAGCAGTTTGCGGATGGACCAGCGGGTGAAGGGCTGCCCGAGCCTGGTCGGGCGGGTGGTGGCCGTCTGGACGACGAAGTCCTCGTCGTCAGGACTGAGCAGGCGGGGACGGCCTCCCGCCCACCGAGGGTCCAGGCAGGCCAGGCCGATCTCGTTGAACCGGTGAATCACGTCCCGCACCGTGTCCTCGTCGGCCTGCACCAGCTGGGCGATCACCGGCACCCGGTTCCCGCCGGCCGAGGCCAGCAGCATCATCGCCCGTCGGTAGCGCACCGTGTTGGTGCTGCCCCGGCGCACGATCCGTTGTAACTGCTGGCCCTCCTGGTCGGTCAGCCTCCTGACCTTGACCGGCTCCGCCACCACGCCCCCAACCCGTTGGATGTCCGTCTCATCCAACCGGTTCCGGCCCCACCGCCGGGAATCACCGGACGGTGGGGCGCGCCCCGTGGCCGGAGGCACGTTGCGCTTCCCCGCAGAGCATCACCGGGCGGGGGCCCGCTCCGCTGTCCTGGTCCTGGCGGCGCGGCTAGTTGTATTCGAACCAGGTCAGGATGGCCTTCACCCGGCGGTTGTCCTCGCCGGAGGGCATGCCGAGTTTCAGGAAGACGTTCCCCACGTGTTTGGCCACGGCGGCGCCCGAGAGGAACAGCTCTGTCGCGATCTCCGCGTTGGAGCGGCCTTCGGCCATGAGAGCGAGCACCTCCTGTTCGCGGGCCGTGAGCCGGGCGAGCGGGCCCCGCGGCGGGTCGGCGCGGGTGACGTGGCGGACCACCTCGGGGTCGATCACCACTCCGCCGCCGGAGACCGTCTCGACGGCCCGCAGGAAGTCCGCCACTCTGCCCACCTTCTCCTTGAGCAGGTAGCCGACGGCCCCGTCGGCGCCCGGGCCGTTCAGGAGTTCGCGCACGTACGGGCCCGTGACGTAGGCGGAGAGGACCAGTACCGGCAAGTCCCGGTGCCGCGACCGAATGTCGATCGCGGCCCGGAGTCCGTCGTCGGTGTTCCCGGGCGGCATGCGGACATCCGTGATCACCAGGTCAGGGGCGGCTCCGGCGGCGGTGAGGTCGTCGACGGCGGCGACCAGTTCGTCGGCGTCCTCGCATTCACGGATCACGTCGTGGGCACTGGAAACCAGGATCTCCCGGATTCCGGCGCGTATCAGCAGACTGTCGTCCGCCAGGATGATTCTCACAATCTATTTCCCATCGCTTTTCCCTGTCGAATTCCGTCACCACGGGGGTTGGGCCGGGGCGGATGCCACGACCTCCGTTCCGCCGCCCGGCGGGCTGATGATTTCGAGGTTCCCACCGACGCTTCGCATCCGCTCACGCAGCCCGGAGAGCCCGGATCCGGTGCTGATCCGCGCGCCGCCGGCGCCGTCGTCGCCCACCCGGACGCGGACGCCGCTCTCGGTGCACCGCATCTCGATCCGGGCGCTCCCGACGCCCGCGTGCTTGGCGATGTTCGTCAGGGCCTCGGAGACCGTGAAGTACACGGCCGTGGCGATCGGTGAGGAGAGCCAGGCGTCCGTACCGGTGCTGGTCAGTTCGACCTGCAACGGTGATCTGGCCACCAGTTCGCGGACGGCGGCGACGAGACCGAGATCGCTCAGTTCGCTGGGGTGGATGTCGCGCACCGTCTCCCTCAGCCGTTCGAGCGCGCGCTCCGCCTGGGACTGGGCCTGGCGGGCCAGCTGGACGATCCGTTCCTGGTCGGTGGCCGTCGCTGCGGCTTCCAGGATTCCCAGGCGCATGACGAGGGCGACGAGTTCCTGCTGGGCGCCGTCGTGCAGGTCACGCTCGATGCGCCGGCGCTCGTTCTCGAAGGCCGCCGTCAGTGAGGCCCGGCTGGCGCGGAGTTCCTCCAGTTTCGCGAGCAGGTCGGGGTTCCGGCTCCCCGAGAAGGCCCGCAGGAGCAGGTCGCGGAGCAGGGAGATGCCGGCCAGCGCGCCCACGGTGACCGCACCGAGGGCGATTCCCGCGGGCACTGCCACGAGGGTTTCCCAGAGGGCGGCCGGGGTGAACGGGCCGACTTTCGCGGCAATGCCGAAACCCCAGAAGACGGGGGAGAAAACCAGCGCCAGTGCGCCGACGAATCCGAAGAAGCCCACCAACAGCGAGAGCGCGGACAGGAGCGCGGCGGTGACGAACACGGGGAGGTCGGTCTTCCACACCGACCGTGCCCGCAGCCGACCGGCCACCCACTGCGGCCAGCTGCGGTCGACGGGTCGCAGCGGCATCGTCCGGACTCCGCACCACTGCGCCCTGGAGCGGTCCAGTTCGGCCACCACCGGAACCGAGACCGGCGCAGCGAGAACGGAAATCAGGAGAATCGGAAAGGCGGCCGCTGCGACGAATTCGGTCAGCAGCCTCCGGGCAACACGAATCTGCGCCATGATCAACATTTTCGCACAGTTCGGATCGGTCGGGCGGTAGATCCAAGTCTACCTCCAATAGCAGTGCAGGCACCCGTGCACTCCACTGCCCGGCCTTGCTTTCCTTGATTCATGCCATTCTCCACTACCGCTCCCGTGCCGTGCATTCGTTTGCGCGGCCTTCGGATGGAATTCCCCGTTCCCGGCCGCCGGGGCGAGACGACGCGCGTCCTGCACGACATCGACCTGGAGATTCCCGAAGGCCGGCTGACCGCCGTCGTCGGCCCCTCCGGTTCGGGCAAGTCGACGCTCCTGCTCTGCACGGCCGGGCTGGAGCGGGCGACCGCGGGGTCCGTCGAGATCTTCGGGACGGACGTCCGCTCACTCAGCCCCCGCAGGCAGGCCGCGTTCCGCAGCGAGAACATCGGCTTCGTCTTCCAGGAGTACAACCTCGTCAGCTCGCTGACGGTCGAGGACAACATCGCCCTGCCGGCGCGGCTCGCCGGCCGCCGGGTGCCCAGGGCGCGGGTCGAGGACGCCATGGCGCGGCTCGGCATCGCCAAGCACGCGCGGCGACGCCCCGACCGCCTCTCCGGTGGCGAGCGCCAGCGCGTCGCGGTGGCCCGGGTGGTGGCGAACCAGCCGCGGATCGTCTTCGCCGACGAGCCGACGGGTGCGCTCGACATCAAGTCGGGTCATGTGGTGCTCGACTGGCTGCAGGCGCTTCCCGCGCAGGGGAGCACGGTGCTCATGGTCACCCACGACCCTCATGCGGCCGCGCGGGCCGATCAGGTCGTGGTGATGGGGTCCGGGCGGGTACACGCCGTCATCCCCGGTGGCGACTCCCGCGCGGTGGGCGACGCCGTCCTCGCGGCGCAGTCGGCGGACGAGGCGGGCGGGGAGGAGTCGTGATCCGGCTCGTGCTGTCGGACATCCGCCTGCAGGCGTCGATGTGGTGGTGGACGCTCCTGTGCGCCACGGTCGGCGCGGCGTGCTCGGCGGGCTCGGCCATCGCGATGTTCACCGCCGTCTCGGCGGCGCGGGCGGCGGGTGACGCGCGGATGGTCTCCGCATCGATCGCCCTCGGCGGCAACATCGTCTTCTTCACCGTGCTCGCCGCCGTGGGCATCGTCGCCTCCGCGGTCGGTCTGACGCTGACGACCCAGCGGCGCGAGCACGCCCTGTGGGTGATCCTCGGGATTCCGCGCCACCGGGTCAGGATCATCCTGCGGACGGAGCTGGTGGTGCTGGGCGCGGTGGCCGGCGCGCTGGCCGCACCGCTCGCCCTGCTGGTCGCGGGTGTCACCCTCGCGCAGTGGAAGGGGACGGGTCTCGAACTGCACGGGGCCTCGGTCGGGTTCCGCTTCTGGTACGTCGGCGTGAGCGTGCTGTTCGGACTGGTTCCGTGCCTGCTCGGGGGCTGGGGCGTCACCCGGCGGGCCGCCAGGACGCCGGAGATGCGCGCCTTCCGGGACTTCTCCGATCCCCCGGCCCGGCCGGGCGTGGCCCGCGGTGGCCTCGCCCTGTGCCTGCTCGCCGGTGTGGTCGGGATGTGGGTCCCCGGCCTGGGCCTCGAACTCAAGGGCGGGCTCGCCCAGCGGACGGCCTTCGCGTTCGCCGGGAACCTCTTCCTCGTCTGCCTGCTGCTGCTGATGGGGCCGTGGGTGCTCACCCCGCTGATGAAGCTCTGGACGGCGCTGGTGCCCTCGCGCGGCGTCGCCTGGCACCTTGCCGTGCAGTCGTGCCGGGCCCGCGCGACGAGGAGCGTCACCACGGTGCTGCCCTTCGCGCTCTCCCTGTCGTTCGTCGGCCTCTTCATGGTGATGGGGAAGGTCATGCCCGGAGGCAGCGCCGGGCTGGACAACATCCTGGTCGTGCTGGGCTGGGTCTTCGTCGTGTCCTGGGTCGGGGGCCTCGCCGTGATCGCCCTCGTCGGACGGGAGCGCACCCGTGACTCCGCCGTCGTGACGGTGGCCGGTGCGCGGCCGGGCGTGGTCACCCGGTCGATGGTCTACGAGGGGGCGATCTACGCGGGGACGGCGATCGTCTTCGGCGCGCTGTTCGTCGCCGTGTCGAGTCTCACCATCGCCCTGGGAGCCCGGATCGACGTCGTCCGGGTCCTGGCGGGCCTCCCCTGGGCCACGCTCGGGGCGCTCGCCGCCGGGACGCTGGTCACCACCTGCCTCGCGCTGGTCCTGCAGGCGGCCCGGGTGTCGCGCACGGTCGCGGTCCGGGCGCTGCGCTCGTGAACCGGGGTTCGGGAATCCACACCACCATGTTCGTTGACGAAGGAAGAATTCGATGGAACTGACCACGCGCACGCTTCTCGCCTTCGGCGGAGCCGCACTCCTCGGCCTCGCCGCCACGGCCTGCACCACGGACGGCCCATCGGCCGACGCGACCGTGGAATCGAAGTCCTTCGACTTCGCCGGTGGCAGCCTGACCGTCAGGTCCGGTGCCGCCGACCTCGCGCTGGTGGCCGCCGACGTCGAGGGCGTTCAGGTGGAACGACGGGTCAGCGGCAGGAAGGTCGGCGGGGAGGTGGGGTCCGGCTGGCAGCTCGAAGGGGGGACGCTCACACTCTCGCTGGACTGCACGGGGATCTCGGTGGACTGCAGCGCGAAGTACACCGTGAAGGTGCCGCGCGCCGTCGCAGTCACCGCCGAGAGCGGCAAGGGGCGCATCGAGGCCACCGGCTTCACCGCGGACTTCTCGGCCAGGACCGCCGGCGGCGACGTCCGGTTGTCGGATCTCCACGGAGCCAAGCTGGCCCTGGAAGGCGGCGACGGAAGCATCGAGGGCGACGGGATCTCCGCCCGGTCCGTCAGCGTCACGTCGCGGAACGGCCACGTCGACCTGGGCCTGGCCGTCGTGCCCGACCTGGTCGACGTGCAGAGCAGGGACGGCGACGTCGTGCTGGGCCTGCCGGAATCGAAGTACGCGGTCCGCACGGCCGCGAAGAAGGGCGACGTCACCGTGAACGTCGCGAAGGACGACGCGAGCGGCCATTCCGTGGCCGTCCGGACCCGCAACGGCAGCATCGCCATCGGCACGGGCCGGAAGTCCTAGCCGCCGCGCAGCAGCCGGGCCGGAAGCGTTCGATCGAGCGCGAAAGTCGAACAGGAAAGAACGAATGTCAAGCAACTCCCTCTCCGGAATCAGGGCACCTCGGGTACGACGGCGTGCAGCCCTGGCGCTCGCCGCTTCGATGACGGCTGCCGTGGCGATGACGGCGTGCTCCCACAACTCCACGGACAACTCGGCCTCTCCGGCACCGGGTGCTGCACGGGTAAGCGCCGACCTGCAGAAGCTCATGAGTGCCGCGCCGTGGTCGTCGGGCCAGTGGGGCCTGCAGGTCGCCGATCTGCGGACGGGGAAGGTCGTCCAGTCCAAGGGCGCCGATTCCCAGTTCATGACCGGTTCGACGGCCAAGACCTTCGCGGTCAGTGCCGCGATCGATGTCCTGGGCGACGACCATCGCTTCCGTACGCCCGTGGTGCATTCGGGTACGGTCTCCGCGGACGGGCGGCTCTCGGGCGATCTCATCCTGGTCGGGAGCGGCGATCTGGCACTCGGTGGGCGGACCACCGCGTCAGGCGGACTGGACGTCCCCGACTTCGACCACTACGACGCCAACGCCGTACCCGGCATGGCGACCATCACCGAAGAGGATCCGCTGGCGGGTGTCAACGAGCTGGCTCGACAGGTTGCGGCCAGTGGAGTCCGCCATGTCGACGGCGACGTGGTGATCGACAACCGACTCTGGGATCCGGTGTCGATCGGCGGGGTGCCGGTCACTCCGACCATCGTCAACGACAACCTGATCGACGTGCTCATCACGCCGGGCGCACCCGGCGAGCCGGCCAAGGTCGACTGGCGCCCGAAGACGGCCGCCTTCGGCGTCGACGCGCAGGTGACGACCACGCCCGCCGGAAGCAAGCCGACGGTGACGACCGAAAGCGTGAGTCCTGGTCACATTCGGGTGCGAGGCTCCGTGCCCGCGGACGTGAAGGCTCCCTTCGTGACGACCTACCAGGTTCCCGACCCGGCGGCGTTCGCCCGCACCGTCCTCATCGAGGCACTCGCCAGAAACGGCGTCAGCGTATCCGCCCCCTCGCTGGGAGCGAACCCCGACAGCAAGCTTCCTCCGTCGGCGGAGGTGAGCTCGCTGCCCGTATCGGCGACCTGCACTTCTCCGCCCTTCAAGGAGTACGCAAAGCTGATCAACAAGGTCAGCCACAACCTCGGGGCGAACCTTCTGCCGCCGCTGATGGCAGCACACGAGGGGCAACGAACCTATGCGGACGGCATGAAGATCGAGAAGGAGTTCCTCGCTCGCGCAGGTGTGGATCCGAATTCGGTGAGCCTCGTCGATGCCCAGGGCCTCCCAGGCGACAAGGCGACGCCGACCGCCCAGGTGGCGCTGCTGCGGCACCTGGCACGACAGGACGACTTCGACGTCTTCTACGACTCCATGCCGAGCATGGGCGTCGACGGCTCGCTTGCCGACGTCATCGAGCACACCGATCCCGCCGCAGGACACATCCGTGCGAAGACCGGCACCCTGGTCAGTTCCTACCAGGGCAAGCTGGCTCTCGGCACGAAGGCACTCGCAGGCTATATCGATGCGAAGGACGGCCACCGCTACGCCTTCGCGATCTACGTGAACAACATTCCGGTGCCCAGTGACTCCGTGAGCGATGCCATCGACCTCGCGCTCAAGGCCAACAAGCAACTGGGAGCGATGGCCGCCACCATCTACAAGTCGCCCAAGGCGTGACGGGCAGCCCGAGCAGGTGATCGATTCAGCAGCCGGAGACGGACACTGAAGGCCGGCCGCTTCCATGCCACGCGGCTCGAATCAGGATCGGATGTGGGCCTCGACCGCGCATGACGGTCCGCTGTCGCAGGCGAATCCGAGGGATCGCCGCAACACGTGGTCAGCTGGTCAGGCCGCGCAGTGCAGCCAGGCGCTCGGCCGGGGTCTCCCGGCCGAGCGTCTTGCGTGGGGCGGCTGTTGAGTTCGGCGGCGACCTCGTCCGGCTGCTCGCGGGTGTGCCGGGACAGGTCGGTACCTTTGGGAAAGTACTGGCGGAGCGGGCCGTCGGTGTTCTCGTTGGGGCCTCGTTGCCGTGGGCTGGCCTGGTGGCGGAATAGACCGGGACGCCGGCCGCGGTGGATCTCGGTCGGGGTGGCGGGCATGGTGGTGCCTCCGGCGCGTCAGGTGCCGGCCCCCGGGGCCGCGCACGCCTCCGGGACCCGGCAGCCACTGTGGCCTCTCCCACCTGCGAATTCAACGAATTGTGACGCGAACACCTCCGCGCGCTGCGGGGGCGTTTCGTCTTCGTGTCCACATGCCCTGATCCCTGGTGCCACCTGTCGCTCGCACACAGACTGGCTTCTGCACGGTCGTGCAGCCAACCCTTGGATCGAGGAAGTTCCATCCGCATGCCCAGTTCCCCCAGACCCGGCGCTCCCCAGCCGCACCCGCCGCATCCGGTAGGGAGGTGCCGTCCGTGCTCCGGTACGTGACACGCAGGGCGGCGGGCTGGTTCCTGGTGATCGCCGTGGCCACCAACGCCACGTATTTCCTGGCCAGTTGGTTCCTCGACCCGCGCTCGAACTTCAAGGAGCTGCGCCCGGTCCGCACCGAGGAGCAGATCTCCCGGGCACTGGCCCCCTACAACCTCGACCCGCACGAGCCGCTGCTCCACCGCTGGTGGGACTGGCTGACCGGGGTGGTCCTGCGCTTCGACTGGGGCCGCTCCCCCGTCGGGGTCCGGGTGAACGGGGAGATCGGCTACCGCTCCCTGGTCAGCGCCGAACTGGTGATCGGCGCGACGGTCCTGTCCGTCGTCGTCGGTGTCGCACTCGCGGTCCACACCGCCTCGCGCCAGTACGGCTGGCGGGACCGGGCCGCCCAGGCCCTGTCCATGGCGCTCTTCAACGTCCCGGTGTCCATCGCCGCCCTCGCCCTGGTGCTGCTGACCATCCGGCTGAACGAACAGGCGGGTTGGCACTTCCTGTACGTCGCGGGGGAGAACTCGCCCGACGTGGAGGGGTTCTGGGCGACGATCGGCGACCGGCTGCTGCACCTGATCCTGCCGACGCTGACGCTCACCCTGACGGGGTACGTGGGCTACCACCTCACCCAGCGCTCCCTGCTGCTGGACGTCATCGGCTCCGACTTCGTGCGCACCGCCCGGGCCACCGGGCTCACCCGCGCCCAGGCGATCCGCCGGCACGCCCTGCGCACCGCTCTGATCCCCACCGCCCAGTCCGTGGCCTTCAGCATCCCGGCCGTCTTCACCGGCGCGGTCCTCACGGAGACGATCTTCGGCTGGAACGGCATGGGCCAGTACTTCATCCAGACCATCAGCAAGAACGACGTGCACGGCACCGTGGCGACCGCCGCCTTCGCCGCCGCCCTGACCGCGGTCGGCGCGATCCTCGCGGACATCGCCACCGTTCTTCTCGACCCGAGAGTGCGGGTGAGCTGAGATGGGCACCCCTGTGAGTCCCGACGCGACCGCCGAAGGCGTCCCGGCCACCGCACCCGGGCCGGCCACCGGTCCGCTGCTCACCGAGCAGGACGGGCGAGGCGTGCACGACGGGCGGGACCGGCACGATCGGCACGATCGGCACGACGGTCGCTATCTGGGCCGGCGCCGCCTCTACCTGCGGCGCTTCCTGCGCAACCGGACCGCCGTCGCCGGCGTGGTGATCTTCCTGCTGCTCGTGCTGTTCAGCGCACTCGGCGACCTGTTCACCCCGTACGGCTACGCGGACACCGACTTCTCGGCCCTGACCCAGTCCCCCGGCGCCGAGCACTGGTTCGGCACCAACCAGGGCGGCAACGACGTCTACGCCGCCGCCGTGCACGGCCTCCAGCGCTCGCTGGTGATCGCCGTGACCGTCTCCCTGCTGACCGTCGCCATCGCCGCGGTCGTCGGCGCGGGCGCCGCCTACTTCGGGGGCCGGGTGGAGAAGGCCACCCTCGCCCTCATCCACTTCCTGCTGATCGTGCCCTCCTTCCTGATCCTCGCCCTGGTCTCGCACCGGCTGGCGGGCGACTGGCGGGTCCTCGTCCTCGTCCTGACGGTGTTCGGCTGGATGTCCACCGCCCGCGTGGTCTGGTCGGTGTCGACGTCCCTGCGCGAACGCGACTACGTGCGCGCCGCGGAGTTCATGGGCGTGCGCCCCCTGCGCATCGTGGTGCGCCACATCATCCCCAACCTGGGCTCCCTGCTCATCGTCAACCTCACCCTGGGCGTGGTCTCCACCGTGCTCAGCGAGACCGCGCTGTCCTTCCTCGGCTTCGGCGTCCAGACCCCCGACGTGTCGCTGGGCACGATGCTCGCCGACGGCGCGGGCACCATCACCAGCGCCCCCTGGCTCTTCGCCTTCCCCGCCGGGCTGACCGTACTGCTCACCGTCTCGATGACCTTCGTCGGCGACGGCCTGCGCGACGCCCTCGACCCCACGTCCACCACCGGCGCGGCCGGAGGCCGACGATGACCCTCGCACCCACCCGCCGCACCGGGCCCACGGCCGGACCCACCGGCCTCACCGAACCCACTGGCCTCACCAGCCTCACCGACCCCGCCGGGCCCGCACCCGTCCTGTCCGTACGCGACCTGCGCGTCTCCTTCCCCTCCGAGGCCGGACCGGTGGAGGCCGTGCGCGGCGTCCACTTCGACCTCCTGCCCGGGCGCACTCTGGGCATCGTCGGCGAGTCCGGCTCCGGCAAGTCCGCCACCGCCCTCGCCGTCATGGGCCTGCTGCCGCCCGCCGCGCGGCTCGGCGGCCGGATCCTGCTGGGCGGCCGCGACCTGGCGGCCATGGACGACAAGGAGCTCTCCCGGGTGCGCGGCAAGGACATCGGCATGGTCTTCCAGGACCCGATGTCCGCGCTCACGCCCATCTTCAGCGTCGGCCGGCTGCTCTCCGAGGCCCTGCGCGTGCACCGGGAGCTGTCCAGGAAGGACGCCTGGGAGCAGGCGGTGGAACTGCTCGACCTGGTCGGCATCCCCGACCCGCGCGAACGCGCCAAGGCGTTCCCGCACGAGTTCTCCGGCGGCATGCGCCAACGCGTCGTCATCGCGCTGGCCATCGCCAACAAGCCCTCGGTGCTCGTCGCCGACGAGCCCACCACGGCGCTCGACGTCACGGTCCAGGCCCAGATCCTCGACGTGCTGCGCCTGGCCCAGCGCGAGACCGGTGCCGGTCTCGTCCTGATCACCCACGACCTGGGCGTGGTGGCCGGCCACGCCGACGACGTCGCCGTCATGTACGCCGGACGGATCGTCGAGCACGCGAGCGTCGACGAGCTCTTCCGCCGCCCGACGATGCCCTACACCGCCCGCCTGCTGGCCAGCGTCCCGACCGTGGACGGCGGTGTCCAACGGCCCCTGGTCCCGGTCGGCGGAGAGCCGCCGTCCCTGGTCGGCCTGCCCGGCGGCTGCCCCTTCGCGCCCCGCTGCACGGTGGCCCTGGACGTGTGCCGGACCACCGAACCGGTCCTGACCGCGCCGGACTCGACCATGCCGGTCCTGACCACGCCGGACTCGACCGCACCGGACCTGACCGCGCCGGCCGGGCAGCCCGGGCGCGCCGCCTGCCACCGCGCGCAGGAGATCGCCGACGGAAACCTCGACCCGGTCGGGGCGGCCGCCCCCGTGCCACCGGCCGCGTCCGGGGAGCGGACCGCCGGCGACGTGGTCCTGCGCGTCGAGGACCTGGTCAAGACCTTCCCCGTCACCAAGGGGGCCCTGCTCAAGCGCCGGGTGGGGACCCTGCACGCGGTCAACCACGTCGGCTTCGAACTGCGCGCGGGCGAAACCCTGGGCCTGGTCGGGGAGTCCGGCAGCGGCAAGACCACCACGCTGCGCGAGGTGCTGCGGCTGCGCGCCCCCGAGGGCGGGCGCATCGAAGTGGCCGGCACCGACGTCGCCACGCTGCGGTCGGCCGCCCAGGTGCGCGAGCTGCGGCGCGAGGTCCAGATCGTCCTCCAGGATCCGACGGACGCCCTGGACCCCCGGCTGACCGTCTTCGACCTGCTGGCCGAACCGCTCCAGGCCGCCGGCGCCGACCGGACGGCCATCCGCTCCAGGGTCACCCGGCTCCTCGACCTGGTGGGTCTGGACCGCGCCATGGGCGACCGCTTCCCCGCCGCCCTGTCCGGCGGCCAGCGCCAGCGCGTCGGCATCGCCCGCGCCCTGGCCCGCGAGCCGAGGCTGCTGGTCCTGGACGAGCCGCTGTCCGCCCTGGACGTCTCCGTACAGGCCGAGATCATCAACCTGCTCGCCCGGCTGAAGCGCGAACTGGGCCTGGCCTACCTGGTGGTGGCGCACGACCTGGCCGTGGTGCGCTACTTCTCCGACCGCATCGCGGTGATGTACCTCGGACACGTCGTCGAGTCCGGCGCCACCGAGGAGATCTTCGCCCGGCCCCGGCACCCGTACACGAAGGCCCTGCTGTCGGCGATCCCGGTCCCCGACCCGGAGCGCGAGCGCCACCGCGAGCGCATCGTCCTCGCGGGCGAGCAGCCCAGCGCCGCCCGGCTGCCGCAGGGCTGCGTGTTCGTCGACCGCTGCCCGCTCCACCGGGAGGCCGACGAGAGCGTACGGACGCGCTGCCGCACCGAACGGCCGGCGACCGTCGGCACCCCGGACGGCTCCGACCACCAGTACGCCTGCCACGCGGTCTAACACCCGCGCTGCCCCGTCCCGCCCCACCCCGTCCCGCCCCTTCCCCTTCTCACCGATTCCCACCAAGGACATCCCATGCGTCGCAAGCTCGCCCTGCCCCTCGCGCTCGCCGCGGCCGTCTCGGTCGCCGCCACCGCCTGCTCCTCCTCGTCCTCCTCCGGCGGCTCCTCCAACGGCTCCCCCGGGCAGGACGCCAAGAACACCGCCCAGGTCGCGTCCTCGGTCACCGACTACAACCCCCAGCCGTACGAGAACATCAAGGACGGCGGCACCTACACCACCGCGGGAACCTTCGACGAACAGGGCAACCCCTTCAACGTCAACGGCACCCTGAACGCGCTGCGGATCTGGTCCTGGTACAACGCCGACGCCATCACCTACTCGCCCACCGGCGAGGTCCAGTACAACCCGGACTACTACAGCGACGTGAAGGTCACCGTCGAGGGCGGCGACCAGAAGGTCGTCATCACCCTCAACCCCAAGGCCGTGTTCAACGACGGCACCCCGATCGACTGGCGGGCCATCGAGGCCACCTGGAAGGCCAACAACGGCTCGGACAAGGACTACGCGGCCTCCTCCACCGACGGCTACGACCGCATCACCTCCGTCACCCGGGGCACGGACGACAAGCAGGCGGTCATCGCCTTCAAGGGCGTCAACGCCTCCTGGTCCGCGCTGTTCACCACCTTCCTGCACCCCCAGGCCGCCACCGTCGACAACTTCAACAAGGCGTACGTCAAGACGGCCCACCCCGAATGGGGCACCGGACCGTACACCGTGGGCACCTGGGACGAGCACTCCGGCAACATCACCTTCGTGCGCAACCCCACCTGGTGGGGCCGGACGGGCAAGCTCGACAAGCGCGTCTACGTCAACCTGGAGAGCGCCGCCTCGATCAACGCCTTCAAGAACGGCGAAATCGACTACGCCCCCGTCGGAACTGCCGAGAACCTCAAGCAGGTGAAGACGGTCAAGGACGCCGGGATCCGCAGCGGCGGCAGCCCCTTCGAGTACGCGCTGTACCTCAACACCAAGTCCCCGCTCCTCGGCGACGTCCAGGTCCGCAAGGCGGTGCAGGAGAGCATCGACCGCACGCAGATAGCGAAGATCCGCTTCCAGGGCCTCGACTACACCGAACCGCTGCCCGGCTCGGCAGTGCTCTACAGCTTCCAGCAGGGCTACCAGGACAACGTCGCCACCGTGCTGAAGTACGACCCGGAGGAGGCCCGGAAGACCCTGGACGCGGCCGGCTGGAAGCCCGGGGCCGACGGCATCCGCGCCAAGGACGGCAAGCAGCTCGAACTCGGCTACACCCTGCTCGGCGACGGCCCCATCGAGAAGGCCACCGCCGGAGCGTTCACCGCGATGCTCAAGGCCGTCGGCGTGAAGGTGGACGTCAACAAGGTCTCCGAGAACGACTTCTCCAAGGTGCTCAGCGACCGCCGCTTCGACCTGTTCATCTCCGGCAACCGCTCGACGGACCCCTTCGGCGCGCGGTACCTGTGCGACTTCTACTGCTCGGACCGTGACTCCAACATCACCGGCTCCGGCACCCCCGAGCTGGACAAGGAGATCCGCGCCACCGGAGAGATCGCCGACCTCGGCCAGCAGATCGCCGCCGCCAACAAGGTCGAGCAGAAGGCCCTCCAGCAGTACGCCTTCCTGCCGCTCTACAGCGGCCCCTCCACCTACGGCATCCGCAAGGGCCTCGCCAACGTCGGTGCCACCATCTTCTACAGCCCGCTGCCCGAGACCATCGGCTGGCAGAAGTAGCACCGGCGGAACAGACGTCAGAGGGCTGGTGGCCAGGGGCCGGCGAGCAGTCGTGCGGCCTCGGCGACGATCCTCGCGGCGATGGCCTCCTTTGATTCGGCGACGGCGGGGCTCCAATCCTCGTACTGGATGCCCTCGCTGACGATCGGCTGCAGCGTGTCGGGATGGCCGAGCGGTGACCACACCTCGTGGCCCAGGAGGTCGGCGCCGATGGCCGGGTGCATGCTGCCCTTCACGATCAGGGTGAGCCACCAACGGGCGAGCTCCCAGCGGATCTCGCGTTCCTCCGTTGGGGCGTCCGCCAGCAGATCGAGCTCGTCCATCACCTGGTCGAAAAGCTGGGCCGCCTCCGGCTCCTCGGAACGCCCGAGCCCGGCGAGCAACCGCAGCGAGGGTGTGTCGACATCCAGAACGAGCGCCACCAGGCCGGCCCGGATCAGCTGATCCGCGCTGACGCGGCGTCCCAGGACGCGTTCGAGAGCCAGCATCCGCAGATCGGCGAGCGCCTCCCGCGAGGTGCGGGCACAGGGGTCGTACGGCGTCGTGCAGAGGGCCGGACGCGGGGTGCCGTTGTTCTCCGCGAGGACGTGGGACCAGAAAGGGACAGTGGCGCGGGCGAAGTCCAACTGCCCGGGCAGGCCTGCGAACTCGTGGCGGAGGTAGTCGGTGAGGTCGGCCCCGTACAGGATGATGTCGGTCTGGTGGACCGACAGGACCGGGTGTCCGACCTGCCCGGGAATCCCCGGCAGGTAGCGGTGGCCGAAGACCGGGACGAGCTGGGGGACATCGGCCAGGAAGGACCGCGCGATCCTCACCGCGGCCTCGGCCTCCTGCGGCCGCTCGCCCCACACCGGATGCCAGAAGCCGTTGTGACGGACGTCGAAGAGCGTGCCCTCGACCGGCCGGTCGAGGCGCTCCCGCAGCACGGCCGGATCGCCGTCGCGCCAGTCGGGCCAGCCCTCCCCCAGCGGAAGCCCCGCCCCCAGGAAGACCCGGTGGTCGGCCGCGAACCGAAAGCCGAACCGCGCCTCCACGGCGTCCAGCTCCCGCTCGCCCATGCCGACGGAGATGTCGGCACCGTGCAGGCGGTGGAGGGCCTGCGCGGCTGCGGCCGTGAGAGGACGAGGCGGCTGAAGAGTCACCGACTCAGCCTAATCGGCCCGGGCCCTGGCCCCCGCCGCAGCGCAACGTCCGGGCCGCACCCAGGAAGCCTGCCATCAGGACCTCTCGCCGCCGGCGGCACCGAGCAGGCAATGCTTCGCGCCACAGTGTCACAATTCGGTGACTGGGTGTCATAGGCGTGTTCTAGAGTTCCTGACGAAGAGCCGCAGACGGTGGCGTGGTGCAGAAGGGTGGCCGTGTGGAATCGAGGGGCCTGTCCGTCGCGGACTGCGGACGTCTACCGACCGGTGTCGTCGCCGAGGCCGCAGAGTCGGACTTCGAGGTGCTCGTGCGGACGGCGATCGCCGACGCCACGCGCCCTCCCGTCCGGCGCAGCACCAGAGCGTGGCTGCGGTCGCTGGAGATGCACCTGGACTGGGTGGACGCGCTGTTGTTCGCCGAGGGTGAGCTCCAGATCGCCGTGGAGCGGCTCTCGTACCAGCGGGACCCTCGGGTCGAGGCGAACGAGAACCGGCTGCGATGGGTCCGCCGGGCCCTGGCCGAAGCACGCGGTCTGGCCAACGACTACAGGCTGGAGGTTCACCGCTCCCGCGAGGATGTCCGTGACCACCTCGACGCCGTCCACGTCGCCCAGCGGTGGCTGCGCCGGCACTTCACCGAGGAAGGCGACCTGATCAGGGAGGCCCTCTGCGGAAAGGCCGGAATCGCCGCGCACGTTCCCAAACCGCCGGACGCCAGGGACGGCCTGCACGCAATCGAGATGGCCGCCGCGAGTGGAGCGATCGACGCCCCGCTCACCACCGCGGTCTCCATGCTGATCAAGGCGCCGTGGGAGCCCTTCCGCAGCGCGGTGGCCCGTGACATCAACCAGCAGGATGCCCGCAACACCCTGCTGCGGCACCCCCTTCTGCTGCGCCGCTGGCACCAGGCCCTGCTGGAACTGCTGGAGGAGTGCACGCCCCGGGCCCACGCCGTCTCCGCACGCACGTTGGGCGACCTCAAGATCGATCTGTATGTGCTGGGGCACGCCGAGGCCATGCGGACCCTGAACAACCGACGGTTCTTCGTCGCCGTGCTCCAGCGCCTGGCCGAGTACGAGCGCACCGTCCGGAGGCTGTCCAAGGAAGTGGCCCGATGGGACCTCAAGCGCAAGGAGCCGTGGGCCGGCATCGAGCCCGAGGTCCAGGCCGAACTCGCCCGCCGGCACCCGGGCGAGTACGCCTTCGTCCGCCGTTCCCTCGACCCGTACGGTGAGGAGTTCGGCAGCCGCACCCTCGACCCGACCTGGCGGAACAACCATCAGCGCTGGTCCGAGCTGCGACGCCAGGTGATGGCCGCGCTCGCGGACGGAACGTGGCAGACCGCAGTCCTGCCGAAACAACGCGCGGACTCCGACGTCAAGGACGACGTCGACCGCGCGACTCGCAACGCCGAGCTCAGGCGGAAGGTCCAGGCCGGTCTGCTGACCCCCAAACAAGCCAAACGCAAGCGCGAGCAGGACAACCGGCGACGCCGGACCCTCTGAACTCCGGACGTCCCTTCCCGGAAACGGGCAGCGATCACCGGGACCCCGGGGCACCCCCGTTCCCGCGGCCCCGGCCGGCCGTCACGGCCCGGCACTGCGCACCAGCCCGGCGGCCACGGCCACCGGTAGCGAGAAATGGACCGGGTAGCGAACCCACCGCGAGTGACGCCGCCGACGGGCCCCGGGCCGTCGGCGGCGCGCCGTTGCCCCCGGACTCCGGAACGTCGCCCCGGCCGGGTTCACCGGTCTCGTGCGTGATGCGCCCGACATGGTTCGTGTGATCACTATTGGTCTACTCCAATCTGTCCTGAATACGTCGTCACAGCAGGCCCCGGGCTGCCGTTCACTGTTCCTCCCGAGCAGCCGGGTGCGCTGCCGCAGGACCGGTCGACATGGGAGGCGGGATGCGAAGGGCCGTACGCTGTCTGGTCGTTGGGGTTGCCGCCGTGCTCGGAGCCGGTGCGGTGGTGGCCGTGCACGTCGACGGGCGGACGCCGCTCGTGCCCGCCCTGTACCTGGACGGGCTCCTCGTGGTCGGCTGGCTGTCGCTCCTCGCGCTGGCCGTACCGCGGCGACGGCCCGCGGGCCCGTCGGTGGACGACGGCGACGGGCCGCCGCAGCAGGCCGACCTCCCCCACCGGACGGACGCCGAGCCTCGCGCGACCTCGCACTGGAGGGGTCGCCACGGGCCCTGACCCCGGCCCCGGCCCGACCCCGGCCCCGACCCTGTGGAATCCGGCCGAGGTCGCGTCGCGGTCTTTCCGCCGTGGGCGGCTCCTGCCACCATGACGCGAGGACCCCGGAGCGAGGGAGAGCTGTGGTACCGACGGTGCGCGTGAGTTCGGCGGTCATGACCCACCCGGTACGCCTGGTCCAGGCCCGCGAGCTGGCCGAGCGGCTCGGGCTGGACGGCCTGGCGCTCGATCCGGAGCCGGACGGCCCGCCGTCGGCGCTCCGGACGGCCCTGGTCGCCTGGGCGGCGGCGGACTCCGGGGGGAGCCATCACCTCGTCGTCCAGGACGACGTCTCCGCCCCGGAGAACATGGTGGCGCTCGTCGGCCGCGCGGCCACCCGGTTCCCCGACGAGGCCCTGGTGTTCTACACCAACTGGCACGCGCGCAACGGCGGCGCCGCCCGGCTCGCCGCGCTCGCCGGAGCCTCCTGGGTGCGGGCGGTGCCGGACGAGTTCACGCCGTCCCTCGCCGTCTGTCTGCCGCTCGACACGGTGGAGGACTTCCGCCGGTTCGCCACCGGCAGCGCCGAGCGCCACGACGACGAGCTCTTCTCGGTCTTCTTCCGCGAGCGCGGCCGGATGAGTCTGATCGCCGTGCCCAACGTGGTGGAGCACATCGGCACCAGCAGCATCAACGGCCATGCCACCCAGGGGATCCGGCTCGCCGTCTGCCCCGTGGACGCCGCCGACGCCGCACCGCTGCTGGAGCGGGGCCGCGTCCTGGAGGAGCCGGGGTGGATCCCGTACATGCGGTACGGCGAGGGCTACGTCCGGCTGGTCGGCCAGGAGCACGGCCCGGACGGCGGCCGGGGTCACCACCGCTGGCTCGACGCCCTGCCGGCGATCGGCATCCCGGAGCGGGCCGTGCGCGACGCGGTGGCGGCGGACATGCCGGAGGACCTGGCGTCGGAGGTGGCGCGGCGGTTCGGCCGGAGCTTCGCCGAGGAGCTGTGGATCCACTGCCTCCTGCTCGGCCGGCAGGCGGCCGAGGCCGCCCGCCGGCTGTCCGGCGACCCCGGCCACGCCGGCGACGTCCCGCCGGCCGCCCTCGCCCGGCTGCGGGAAGCGGCGGTCGCCACCGCCGGCCCCGCCGGTCTGCCGCCCGAGCGCCGCCCCGAGGCCGGTCCGGACGAGGTGCGGCTCATGTCCGCCTTCGCCTGGACCGCCGTCAGGGCCGGGGAGCGGCTGCCTACGGCGTGACCACCGGTGTGACCACCGGCGTGACGCCCGACAGGTCCTCCGCCGTGACCGGGTGGGTGATCCACACCCCGGGCTCCCAGTAGGAGCCGAGGTCCCGTGCACGCTCGATCCGCAGCGTGGAGAGGCCTCCCGGGAAGACGTAGTCGCCGTCCTCCGGGAAGGCGAGGCCGGTCCAGCGCTCCCATTCGGCCACCGTCCCGGTGATCCGCGACGACTGTTCCGAGGCTCCGGCGATCGTGCCGCCGGCGCCCACCTGGGTGCGGATCCACGGGTCGAGCGGGGCCCCGTCCGCGCGCCGCCAGCCCGCGTACCGTTCGATCGGCACCAGCGGGTACCGGTCCTTCCAGGTGGGCCGCACCGGTACCAGCACCGTCTCCAGGGCGGCCCGCCGCGCCACTTGGCGCATCGCGTCGAGGAGCACGGTGGAGAACCCCTTGCGCTGGTAGTCCTCCGCGACCTCGATGCCCAGCGCGCACAGGGCGCCGGCGGTCCGGCCCGCCGCGCGGTCCGCGAACGCCCGGGCGATGGAGTCGTCCAGGCCGGGGCCGAGGTCGGCGGCCGTGCCGTCCCAGGTGCGCGGCAGCGAGCGTCCGGCGCCGGCCACCACCTCGCGCACGTCGTCGTACAGGACGAACTGGTAGTCGGGGAACTCCTCGAACAGCCGGTTCCAGTAGGCGTCGTTGACGTCTCCGTGCAGGTTGTACTCGGGCACGATGCCGGCGAACCGTTCCGGCATGCGGTCCCACAGTTCGGGGCGCTCCGCGTGGGTCACCACGACCAGGGCCATCGGACCGTTCTCCTCTCCTCGTGAACCTACGGGCCGCCGGACCTACGCGGGGACTTCGACGTCCCAGACGATGACGATCGGCAGCCCGTCCCAGGCCGCCCGTGCCGCGTCCGCGATGAACTCCTCGTAACCGCCGGGCGCGAGGCGCCCGTTGAAGAGCGGTTCGTGGCAGGCCCGCACCCGCAGCCCCGCTCCGGTGAACGCCTCCAGGTACCGCCCGGGGAGGTGGACGTGGTTGCGGATGAAGGCGAGCCGGTCGGAGCCGTGCACGAAGAGGCACTGCCCCTGCAGGGCGATGACGAAGGGGTGCATGTCCGAGACGAGGATCCGTCCGCCCGGCCGGACCACCCGGGCCAGCTCGGACACTCCCGCCGCGAGGTCCGGCAGGTGGGTCATGGCCAGCGAGCAGACCGCGAGATCGACCGAGTCGTCGTCGAGCGGCAGCTTCTCCAGGTGCCCGAGCCGGTACTCGGCCTCGGGGGCGCGCTCGCGGGCTCTGGCCAGCATCTCGGGCGACTGGTCCACGCCGATGGTGCGGTGCCCGCGGGAGACGAGGGCGCCGGTCTGGCGACCGGTGCCGCAGGCGGCGTCGAGGGCGGTGCCGGTGGGGAGGGTGTCGAGGATCCCGTGCAGCACGGGCTCCTCGACCTCGATGTAGGAGCTGGGCAGCGAGTCGTACACCGCCGACCAGGAGGCGTAGCCCTCGGCGGCGTCGAGTTCGCTGACGTCGGCGCCGCCGTCCGGCAGCCGCCCGTCACCCGACGCGAAGCGCCGGATGTCCTCGACGCGTTCCCGCAGGAACGTCTCGTCCCCGTCCACGGCGTGGCGCAGGAGCGCCAGCCCCTCGATTCCCAGGACGAGTTCCCGTACCCGGAATTCACTGCTCATGAGAGCCCCTTGTCGATGACCGGAGGTGACGGATTTCGCGGTAGCCGGTCGGGTGCGGCTGGATTTCGCCCTACCCCGTTCGGCCGGAAGAACGCGGCCGGCCCGGCCCGCTGTCCGAAAGGCGGCTCCGAATTGACCGGTTCACGGACCCGTTGCCCGGAATTCCCGTACCCCCTACCATGGCTTGCCGAATCGGCCGGAATACCCATTCGAAGGTCGATCGTTCTGCTGGGGAGGCGGAATGATAGAGGGATATGTCGGGCGGGAAAGCGTCGCCTCGGGGGGAGAGCTGACGGTTCACGTCTCCACCGACGCCGCCCGGTTCCGGCTGAGGTTCTACCGGCTGGGCGCGGACCTGGACCTGGTGGCGGAGACCGGCTGGTACCCCGGTTCGCTCCACCTGCCGCCCCCGCACCCCGACGGCGTGCCCGGCCGGGCCTCGCCCGCCCACGGCTGGGGCTGGCCGCCGCTCGCCCTGCCGGTGCCCGCCCACTGGACTCCGGGGATGCACCTGGTCCAGTTCGTCGAGGAGGGCGGCGAGGCCCTGCCGCCGCTGGACGCGGGCAGCATCGAGGGCCCCGCCCGCGAGTTCTTCGTGGTGCGGCCCCGGCGGGCCGGCAGCCGGTCCCGCATCCTCTACAAGAAGTCGACCTTCACCCGGCACGCCTACAACCGCTCCGACCGGCCGGGCGAGGAACGCGCCGTCAGCCTCTACGACCACCCCGTGTACCTGGCGGACGCCGCTCCCCGCGGGCACAAGGTGAGCCTGCACCGGCCCGGCGGAGTCATCGACCTCGCCTACTGGGACGCCCCGTTCATCGCCTGGCTGGAGCGCAACGACTACCCGGTCGAATTCTGTACGGATCTCGACCTCCACGAGGACCCGGAACTTCTCTCCTCGTACGATCTGCTGCTGAGCGTCGGCCATGACGAATACTGGAGCGAGGCGATGCGCGCCCACGCCGAGCGATTCGTCCACGACGGCGGGAACATCGCCTTCCTCAGCGCCAACACGTGCTGGTGGCGCATTCATCCGACCGACGGGAACACCGCCTTCGTCTCCGACACCGACCACCACGTGGGGGACGAGTATCCGCACCTGCCGGCGACCGACCAGTGGTGGCCGGCGCCGCCCGACGGCGCGGGCCGCCCCGAGAACTCCCTCACCGGGGTGAGTTTCCGCAACGGCGGCATGTGGCCGAGCACCGAATGGCCCGGGGACCGTCCGCGCGAGGGGTACACCGTCCAGCACGCCGACCACTGGCTGTTCGCCGGCACCGGGCTGCGCGACGGGTCCGACGGCGGCGAGCCCGACCGGCTCGGCGCGGGCACCGCGCTGATCGGGTACGAGTGCGACGGCGCCGCCTACGCCCGGGACGCCCGGGGCGTGGCCCGGGCGACCGGCGAGGACGGCACTCCCGCCTCCTTCCTCATCCTCGGGATCCACGTCCTCGATCCGGTCCACGAGGACTTCCACCACTTCAAGTGGGGCCACTGGAACGGCCCGGTCCGGGAGCCGGGCCTCTCCGGCCCCCGGGCCGCGACCATGGGCGTGCACACCGCCGGCGGCACCGTGTTCACCGCGGGCACCACCGACTGGCCGGTGGTCTGCGGGAGGGAGCAGGACGCCGGCGTCGTACGGGTCACCCGCAACCTCCTGGACCGGCTGCGGCACCGCACGGCGCGCCCCTGAGCAGGTCCCGCAGTCCGCGGATCCGGGCCGCCCCGGCCGGCAGGGGCGGTTCGGCTCCGCGCACCGCCGGGTCCGGCCGGCACAGGTGGACGGGCCGCATCCCGGCGGCGAGCGGCCCGAGGACGTCGGGCGCCCACATGTCCCCGACGAACAGCACCTCCCCGGCCCGCAGCCCGCACCGCTCCAGCAGGGCCCGGTAGATCAGCGGGTGCGGCTTGCGCGCCCCCGCCCGGGCGGAGCCGACGACCACGTCGACCACCGCGCCGAGGCCGACCTCCTCGACGCAGTCCTCCAGGTTCCAGAACCAGTTGGAGCAGATGCCCACCAGCAGGCCCCGGTCGCGGAGCTCCCCGAGGACGGGGCGGGCGTCCTCGAAGAGCTCCAGCGTGACGGCCTTCATGGCCCGGTCGATCTCCTCGACCAGGTCGTCGAGTTCGCGCTCCGGCACCCCGCAGGACCGAGCCCTGCGCAGCAGCCGGTCCAACTCCCAGCGGTGGTAGGCGGTTTCACCGACCGAGTGGGCCACGTGCTGCTCGCCCTCGCCGGGGCCCACCGCCCACTGGTCGCCCCAGCGGGCGCCCTGGGCGGCGAGGCCCCGGCGTTCGAAGATTCCGCGGTGGTCGGGCGGCAGCGGCTCGACCATCCGCACCAGCGTCCCGTAGAAGTCGAAGACGACGGCACGGACCTGCGGCGGCAACACGTTCGGCACCCGCCCGGCCTCAGTACCGGCCGTACCGGCGCGGGAAGTAGTCCTGGAGTTCGCCGTCCCGCTCGATGTCGACGGTCGCGCAGTGCAGCCCGCCGCCGAACGGCCCGACCGCCCGGAACGGCACCGGGACGATCTCGAAGCCGTACGAGGAGAGTTGCTCCGCCAGCCGGACCTCGTTCTCCTCGATGCACAGGGTGTTCTCGTCGAGGTTCAGCATGTTCCCGGCGAGCCACGGGCTGCAGAACGACAGCTTCGGCGGGTGGTCCCAGCTCGCGGGCTGCACCGCCTCGACGATCTCCCAGTCGTTGAGCCGGAAGAACTCCATCAACTCGGCGTCCGCGAGCCGCTCGCCGCAGTGCAGCACCAGGCCGGGGCGCAGCGGCACCCAGGTGGCGTCGATGTGCAGCGGGTGGGTGTTGGTGGAGGTCACGGCGTGCACCCGGTGGTCGGGGAAGTGGCGCTTGAGCCACTGGTAGCCGCTGCGGTTGGTGACGAAGGACAGCTGGACGAACAGGTCCTTGCCGAAGCGGGCGACGTCGGCGGCGTCGAACAGCGGCTCGGCCTCGGTCAGCACCAGGTCGTAGTCGCGGACCCGGGCCAGCTGTTCCTCGGTGGACAGGTCGTTGTAGGTGTCCCAGAACTCGGTGTGGTACGAGGCGTCGGTGAGCCGCGGCTTCGGGGCGGCCTCCCAGCGCATGCGCTCGTCGGCCTCGAACAGGCCCTGCAGCACGGGCCGGTAGCACAGGTACTCGTGCCAGCGGCTGCGGTAGGACATGGTCGCTTCCAGGACCTCGTTGCCGACGGTCAGCAGCAGGTCCCGGGGCGGCATGCAGCCGAACATGGAGTCCTGGGTCCAGTCGGGGGTGCCGACCTGCTGGGTGAAGTCGACGGGGGTGGGGCGGTCGACGCGGATGCCGCGGCGGCGCAGCAGTTCGGCGAAGTCGTCGAGCTGCTGCTCGGCCTCGGCGACCATGTCGGCGGGCATCGGGCCGTGGGTTCCCAGGGGGAAGCCGTCGTCGGGGTAGTCCCGGCGGACCGCGTGCTCGGGGGCCTGGACCACGGTGCCCTCGGCGCGCCCGACGATCACATGACGCAGGGGGTCCCAGCCGTTCCAGGCGTTGACCCGCACCGGCCGTTCGGTGGTGTCGGGGGTCGCATCGGGCGCGGTCGTCGTCTGCTCGGTCACGTACAAGCCCTTCGATGGGGGTCGCGTGGGTGACGCAGAGGCCCAACCTGCGGGGACCACCCGGGAGGAGTCAAGGCGCTGCGCCCTCTGCGGGACACCGAACGTCATCTTCCGGCCGAATGTCCGCGCCTCCGCGCCGCGGGGTGATCGGACGGGTAGTCAGAAGACCACTCCCATAGCGAACTTGGAGACCCCATGGCCATTCGCGTGCCCTCTCGCCCCTTGGTTCTCACATTGCTCCTGGCCCTGGCCGTGGCCGGGTGCGGTTCCGGATCGGGCGGCGGCTCCGGATCCGGCGGCAAGCTGACGGTCTGGCTGGCCGTGGACGCCCAGGAGAGTTGGCCACAATTGGTCCAGTCCATCAACGACCGTTTCGCCAAGGACCACCCCGGGATCCAGGTCGACGTCCAGTACCAGCAGTGGACGACGAAGAACCAGAAACTGGACGCCGTCCTCGCCGGGAAGAACGTGCCCGACGTGGTGGAGATGGGCAACAGCGAGACCACCAACTACATCGTCAACGGTGCCTTCGCCCCCCTCGAACCGGCCCGCTTCGACCAGTCGGACGCCTGGCTGCCGGCGCTCGCCGACGCCTGCCGCAACAACGGCAGGACGTACTGCGTGCCCTACTACGTCGGGGCCCGGGTCGGTGTCTACCGCACCGACTACTTCGCCCGGGCCGGTGTGCCGGGCGCCCCGGGGACGTACCCCGAACTCCTGTCCGCGTTCGACAGGTTGAAGAGCACCGTCGGCGCCCAGGACCCGAACTTCTCCGCCTTCTACATGCCCGGCCGCTACTGGTACGCGGCGATGGCCTTCGTGAAGGACGCGGGCGGCGAGATCGCGGTGAAGGACGGCGACCGCTGGAAGGCCTCGCTGTCCTCGCCGAAGTCCGTCGCCGGGCTCACCGAGTGGAAGCGGCTGATCGACGCCTACTACGTGGGCGACCGTGCCAAGGACAACGGCGACCAGCCGGCCGTCGTCGGCCAGGGCCACGTGGGCGTCTTCTACGGCAACACCTGGGAGGCCGACGCCGCCGCCGACGAACGCTCCGGCGGGGATCCGAAGCTGAAGGACAAGTTCGCCACCTTCCCCTTCCCCGGCCCGTCCGGGAAGCTCCTGCCGCCGTTCCTCGGCGGCTCCACCCTGGCCGTGCCGGCCAAGTCGACGCGCAAGGACCTGGCCGCCGACTGGATCAAGCTGTTCACCGACCGGGAGTCGCAGAAGACGCTGATCGCCGCGAACACCCTGCCCAACAACACCGTCCAGCTGGCCGAGGTCGCCGGCGGCGGCATCAACGGCCCGGCCGCCCAGGCCGCGGCCACCGGGGGCTGGATGACCCCGTTCGCGCCGGGCTGGACGTCGGTGGAGAAGTCCAACGTCCTGCCCGAGATGCTCGAACGGATCGCCAACGGCAAGGCGTCGGTGCAGGACGCCGCGCGGGAGGCGGACCAGCGGATCGACGAAGTGGTCAATGAGCGCTGACCGGGGCCGGCGGCGGCGTCCGCTGCTGCCGTACCTCCTGATCGGCCCGACCGTCCTCGCGCTCGTCCTGGTGCTCGGCTACCCGCTCGTGGACATGGTCGTCCTCTCCTTCCAGGACATGACCCGCGAGCAGCTGTTCAGCGGCACGTCGCCGCCGTGGGCCGGGCTGGACCAGTTCCGCCGGATCCTCGGTGACGGGTTCTTCTGGACGGTGGTGGCCCGTACGGTGCTCTTCACCGCGGTGTGCGTCGTCCTCACCGTGCTCTGCGGGCTGTTCACGGCCCAGCTGATGCACCGGGTCTCCCCGTGGGTGCGCGCCGTCATCGCCGGGGTGCTGGTGACCGTGTGGGCGATGCCCGTCATGGTCGCCGCGTCGATCTTCCGCTGGCTCTTCGACGCCGATTACGGCGTGGTGAACTGGCTGCTCTCGAACCTGCCCGGGGTCGACCTGGCCCGCCACAACTGGTTCACCGACCCCTGGCAGGGGTTCTCCGTCATCGTCGCCGTCGTGGTGTGGGGCTCGCTGCCGTTCGCCGCGATCACCCTGCGGGCCGCGCTGGCCCAGGTCCCGCCCGAGTTGGAGGAGTCCGCGATGCTCGACGGGGCCCGGCCGTTCCAGGTCTTCCGGCACGTGACCCTGCCGGTGATCAGACCGGTCCTCGTCATGGTCACCACGCTGTCGGCCATCTGGGACTTCGGCGTCTTCAACCAGATCTGGCTGATGCGCGGCGGCCAGCCCGAGCGGGAGTACTACCTGTTGGGCGTCTACTCCTTCATCGAGTCCTTCGCCGTCAACCGGTACAGCACCGGGGCCGCGATCGCGCTGGTGACCGTCGTGCTGCTGCTCGCCGGTTCGGTCGTGTACCTGCGTCAGATGTTCCGGACGGGAGAGGTCGAATGAGGCGGCGGCGGTCGCCGGGCCGCGACCTCCTCGGGCTGCTCGTCGCCGCGGTGATCGGCTTCCCCGTCTACTGGATGGTGCTCACGGCGTTCCGGCCGGCCTCCGAGATCCTGCGCCTGCCGCCGGAGTTCTGGCCGGGCCGGTTCACGCTCGACAACTTCGCCCGGGCGCTGGGCACCGAGACCTTCTGGGCCAACGTCCGCTCCAGCGTGGTCATCGGCCTCGGCACCGTCCTGGTGTCGCTGGTCGTCGGCGCCCTCGCCGCCTTCGCCCTCGCCCGGTTCCGCTTCGCCGGCCGCAGGGCCTTCGTCGTGGTGATCCTGATCGTCCAGATGGTCCCGCTGACGGCCCTGATCATCCCCGTGTACCTGCTGCTGAACGACGTCGGGATGACCGACAGCCTCACCGGCGTGATCCTCACCTACCTGGTGTTCACGCTGCCCTTCACGGTGTGGATGCTGCGCGGCTTCATCGCCGGCGTCCCGGTGGAACTGGAGGAGGCGGCCATGGTCGACGGCTGCGGCCGCCTCGGCGCCTTCCGCCGGGTGGTGCTGCCACTGCTCGCCCCCGGCATCGTCGCCACCTCCGTCTTCGCCCTCGTCCAGGCGTGGAACGAGTACGTCCTCGTCTACGTCCTGCTGTCGAGTCCGAAGAAGCAGACCGTCAGCATCTGGCTGGTCTCCTTCCAGACCAGCTTCGGGACCGACTACGGCGGTCTCATGGCGGGCGCCACGCTGACCGCCCTGCCCGTCGTGGTCTTCTTCCTCGTCGTCCAGCGCAGGATCGCCTCCGGCCTCGCGGCCGGCGCGGTCAAGGGCTGACCGCGAGCGCAGCAGGCCCCGCTCTCCCGGCGGCACCCCGTTCACGTCCACAGGAGGATTCCGTGACGCACGACCGCCTCGATCTCGTGTCCAAGCTGTACCAGCCGTCCGGCTGGCCCCGTGTCCTGGAGGCAGCCTCGGGAGCCGCCTCCGGCGCGCCACTCGTCGTGGACCTCGATCCGACGACCTTCTGCGACCTGGCCTGCCCCGAGTGCATCAGCGGAAAGCTCCTCAACCAGGGCCGCTTCACCCCCGAACGGCTGGCGGCGCTCGCCGAGGAGCTGGTCGCCCTGTCCGTCCGGGGCGTGGTGCTGATCGGGGGCGGCGAGCCGCTCGCCCACCGGGGCACCCGCAAGGTCCTGCGCATCCTCGGTGAGGCGGGCCTGGCCGTCGGGGTCGTCACCAACGGCACCATGATCGACAAGAACCTCACCGAACTCGCCCGCTACGCCACCTGGGTCCGCGTCTCCATGGACGCCGGCACCGCCGGGACGTACGGGCTCTTCCGCCCCGACCGCAAGGGCCGCAGCGTCTTCGACAAGGTCGTCGCGAACATGCGGCTGCTCGCCGAGGCGAAGAGCGGCGCCCTCGGCTACTCCTTCCTCGTCATGACCCGCCGGGAACCGGACGGCCGGACCGTCAGCAACCACACCGAGGTGCTGCGCGCCGCCGAACTCGCCCACGACATCGGCTGCGACTACTTCGAGACCAAGGCGATGTTCGACGAGGAGCACCACGTCATCCAGGTGTCCCAGGACATCCTCGACGCGGTCGACCGCCAGCTCGCCGAGGCGGCCCGGCTGGAGAGCGACACCTTCCAGCTCGTCAACTCCTCCACGCTCACCTCCCTGCGCCGCCACACCGGCCCCGTCCAGCCCAAGGAGTACCACCGCTGCCGGGTCGCCGAACTGCGCACCCTGATCACCCCGTCCGGCGTGTACGTCTGCGCCTACCACCGCGGCAACCCGATGGCCAGGATCGGCGACGCCGTCACCGACAGCCTGGCCGACATCTGGCAGGGCTCCGACCGCGGCATCATCGACCCGAGCCGGGACTGCCGCTTCCACTGCGCGCGGCACCGCTCCAACCTGGAACTGGAGCAGATCGCGGAGGGAACGGGCGTAGTCCCCCTCCAGGAGGACTACGACCCGTTCCTGTGACCGTCGCCGTGACCGTCACACCGCGCTGACGCCGACCCGATCCCCCGCCCGGGCACCGCGGCTCCCCGCCGCCGCCCGGGCGGGGATCACCCGCGCCCCGGGGTACCGGCCGCGCAGCGCGCCGGCCAGGCCCGCCACCACCGCGGGCGCGTCGCCCGCGCGGCACACCCCGACCAGCGAGCCGCCGCCCCCGGCCCCGCTGAGCTTCAGCGGCAGGCCGACGGCGCGCAGCGCCACCGTCCGCAGCTCCTCCAGGAGCGGGGTCGACATGCCCTGGAAGTCGCGCATCGCCGCGTGCGCCCGGGCCATCGCCTCCCCCAGCGCCTCGTGGTCGCGCCCGCGCAGCGCCGTCCACGCGGCGGCCGAGGCCCGGTCGGCCTCGGCCCGGTACGCCGCGAGCGCGGGATCGCCGGCCGCGAGCTGCGCCCGCACCGTACGGATGTGGTCGCCGGTGTTCTTCCGGGTGCCCGAATCCACCACGACCACCCGCCAGTCGTCCGGGAACTCCAGCCGTTCCCTGACGACCGGCAGCCCGTGCTCCCGGCCGTCGATCAGCAGCGCGCCGCCCTCGGCGACGGCGAGGTGGTCCATGCCGCCGCCGTTGAACCGGGCGAACTCGAACTCGTACGCCCACTGGACGATCGACACCTCCGGTACCCGCTCGCCGGCCGGCGCCCCGGCCTCGGCGAAGGCCCGGAACAGCGCCACGATCAGCGCCGTGGACGAGGACAGCCCGCTCGCGGGGGGCGCCTCGCTGCGGACGCGCACCGGCGGCGGGGCGGGGGCCAGCCCGGGGAGCCGGGCGCGCAGGAAGGTCCACACCTCGGCCGGCCAGTCGCCGGCCGTCTCCGCGACGGCCGTCGCCCCCGGCACCACCTCGACCGTGGTCGGCAGGTCGAGGGCGAGGCTGACCGAGCGGCCCGCCCCCAGCCAGTCCAGGTCCTCCCCCGACAGGCACGCCCGGCACGGCACCGCGGCGCGGATCGGATGCTCTTCGCTCATCCGGTGCTCTTCGCTGATCCGGTGCTCTTCGCTCATCCGGCCTGGAACCTCCCCTCGGCGACGAACGCCCGGTACATCGACAGCACCACCGCCGTGGGCGGGTGCAGCGGCCCCGGCGGATCGTCGAGGCGCCGGAACTCCGCCCGGCGCACCTCGTCCGCCCCCGGGGCGAGCTCCCCCGACCAGCGCCGGGCCACGAAGCACAGGGCGAAGCAGTGGGTGACGTCCCCGTTCGGATAGGTCAGGGTGTGCACGGCCGGATCGGACAGCGACCCGAACGCGACCAGGTCCTCCTTCTCCACCCGCAGCCCGGTCTCCTCCGCCACCTCCCGGACGGCCGCGTCGGCGAAGCCCCCGTCCTCCTCGCAGGCGCCCGCCGGCAGCTCCCACACGCCGTTGTCGACCCGCTGCTGGAACAGCCCCCGGCCGGCCGCGTCGAGCAGCAGGACCTGGGCCCCCGGCATCAACAGCTTTCTGCCGCCCACCTTCTGACGCAGTGACCAGGTGTACGACCCGACGTAACCCATGCCCGCACCGCCTCCTTCGCGGCCCGCCCCACGGCGGACGTCCACGGGGCCACAGACTGTCACGCGTTCTCCTCCACCAGCCAGCGCGGCACCGCCTCGGGTGTCGACTCCAGCCACCGCACGTACCGGTCCACGCCCTGCGCCACGTCGATCCGGGCCCGCCAGCGCAGCAGCTCCCGGCACCGCTCCGTGGAGGCGTAGCCCCCGAGCGGATCGCCCTCGGGGCGCGGGGTGACGATCCGGCGCGCCCCCGGGAAGTAGGGGGTGAGCAGGTCCGCGACCTCCCGGACGGACGTCGGGCGGCCCGTCCCCACGTTCACCGTCCGGCCCGCCATCCCCTCCTCCACGAGCGCCAGCGCCGTCGCCTCGGCCACGTCCTCGACGTGGACCAGGTCGCGCACCTGGACGCCGCCCCCGTTCAGGCGCATGGGACGGCCGAGCCGGGCCTGCAGGGACAGCCAGGGGACCATCCAGGAGTGGCTGCCCGGCTTGGGGATCTGCGGCTCCCCGTACACCGAGAAGTACCGGACGATCGCGTGCTCGCACCCCGACGACGCCCCGAGCAGCAGCCTGGTCTGGTGCTCCGCCCACAGCTTGCCGTTCGCGTACACCGACAGCGGGAACAGCGGCTGGTCCTCGTGGAACACGTGCGGGCCGGGCGAGTCGGCGGGGCCGTCGCCGTACACGGACGCGGACGAGACCAGCACCAGGCGGCGGATCCGCGCCCGGGCCGCCTCCTCCAGGACGACCTGGGTGCCCTGCACATTGGCCCGGAAGGCGATGTCGGGATTCCGGGTGCAGGCGGCCACGTCCGCGTAGGCGGCGGCGTGGACCACGAAGTCGGCCTCCCGGACCAGCCCGGCGACCGTGTCGCGGTCGCACACGTCGCCGACGACGAGCCGGGCCCCACTCCCCTCCACCCCGAAGACCGCGTGGCCGGACTCGGGGTAGGCGTCCATCCGGTCCAGGACGGCCACCTCGGCACCGGCCCGGCGCAGCAGGGCGGTGAGCCGACTGCCCACCAGGCCCCCACCCCCCGTCACGACGACGCGGGCGTCGCGCAGTTTCTCCAGCCGGGCCTCGACGCTCTCGCCCCCGTCGGCTCCGGCTTCGTTCGATGGCGCGTGCGATCCAGCGGACATGTGTGTCCCTTTCCGTGGAGACGGCGAACTCGATGCGCGCTCACACACAGCCACAGGCTTCACACGGAAGGTGGCGTGCCAGCCCAGCATCCGTGGATCTCCAACCGCTCCGCCAGTGCGAATTCGGCACTCTTGCCAGCCCTCGGCGCGATCCGTACTGTCCGGAACCGGTGGCACCCGCAGTAGCCGATCGCTCCAGTGGATCCACCAAGTCCCTTACGCCCCAACAGAGACAGGGAAATGAGATGACGCGCCATCAGCTCAGCGGGGTGGTCATGACCCACCCGAAGCGCCGGCGGGCCGCCGAGCGGATGGCCCTGGCGGCGCCCCCGGGCGCGCTGCGCGTCGTCATGGACCCGGACCCCACCGGCACCCCCTCGGTGCTGCGCACGGCGCTCGCCGCCTGGGAGGCCGTCGAGGACGGCGCAACCCACCAACTGGTCGTCCAGGACGACATGCTGTTGTCCGAAACGTTCTTCGAACGGGTCCGCCTCGCCGTCGACGCGATGCCGGACGCGGCACTGGCCCTGTTCGCGCTGTGGGACTCCCGCAACGGGGCCGCGGCCCGCTTCGGCGCCATGGCCGGCGCCCGCTGGATCGGCGCGGTCAACGAGTACTTCCCGTGCGTCGCGATCGTGCTCCCCCGAGCCGTCGCCGAGGGCTTCGTCCGCTACGGCCGCGAGCGCCTCGGCGGCTGGCCCGACGACATCCTGATGCACCGCTACCTCCGGGACGCCGGCGTCCCCCGCTACGTCTCCGTCCCCAACCTCGCCGAGCACCAGGACCGCGGCTCGATCTCGGGCAACGCCTTCCGGGGGCCGCGCCGTTCGGTCTGCTTCCTGCCCGGCGACCGGCCCGGCGACGAGGGGAACCGGCTGACCGGCCTGACGGTCCTGCCGTTCCTCAAGTACGGCGTCGCCCGCTGCGCGGTACGGGTCACCGGGCCGGGGCCCGAACGCTGGCTGCACCTGGACTGCGAGCAGTACCTGCACGGCCTCGGCCTGCCCCGCACGCTGTTCGCGCCGCCCGGGCCGGAGCCGGACGCGCCGGACGTCCGCGGAACCTGGCTCACGGCCCTCGCCATGGGCCACGAGGCCGCCCGCCTCGGCCTGGACGTCGACGGCTCCGCGCCCGCGGTACGGGCCGAGGTGTACGCCGAGGCGATCGCGACGATCGGGCCCGGCGGCATCAGCAACACCAGCACCGAGGAACACCTCGCCGAACGCCGCGAGGCCCTGGCCGCCGTGGCACGACGCGCACTGGCCGCCGGACACGAGGCCGCCGACCGCCCGGCCCCCCGCCGGCCGCGGCGGCCCGCCGGCCTCACCCTGCGCGGCGGCGCCACACCGCTCGGCGAGCACCTCGCACGCAGACTGGCCGACCTCACCGGCGACGCGGCGCCCGACGCCGTCCTCGACCTGACCGGCCTGCGCGCGGGAGCCCCGGCCCGGGAACTGAGGATCCACCTGCCCGACGACCCCCGGCCGTACACCCTGGCCGTGGACGAGGTGTACGGCCCCGGCTGCTCCCGGGACACCCTCATCGGCCGCATGGTGTGGGACGCCCTGCGCAGCCGGCCGGTGGTCGTCCAGGAGGGCCCCGACACCGAGGTGCACCCCGTCTACACGGACGACCTGGCCGACGCCGTGCTGGCCGTACTGCGCACCCGGCCCACCGCCCACGCCCTGACCGTCGCTGGCGAAAAGCCCGCCACGCTCGGCGAGTTGGCGCACGCCGTGCACACCGCCGTCCGCCCGGTGCCGGTCCGGACCGACCCACCGGCGCCCGGAGCCCCCACCCCCCGGCCGGCGTTCCCGGACGGCCCCCGCCCACCCGGCTGGACACCGGCGACCGGACATGCCAAGGGACTGCACGCCTTCGCCCAGTGGCTCGCGTACGAGGGCACGCTGCTCACCGTCGTCTGACCCCGCGGGCGGCGGGCGGCGGCGGGGCAGCCGGGGCGGCTACGAGCGGCTCGACACCCCCGGGCGCGGCGAGGCCGTCACCCCCGGCTCCTTCCGGCCCCGGCCCGTCGGCCCCGACGCCGCTGTCGGGGCCAGCGGCAGGCGCACGGTGAACACCGAGCCCCTGCCGGGGGTACTGGCCACCCGGACGCTGCCGTCGTGGACCTCGGCGAGCTTGCGGACGATGGCGAGGCCGAGACCGCTGCCGCCGGTCCGACGGCTGCGGGACTTCTCCGCCCGCCAGAAGCGCTCGAACACCAGCGGCAGGTCCGCCTCGGCGATGCCGCTGCCGGTGTCGGCGACCTCGATGAGGACGGCGTCGGCGTCGGTGCGGGCCCGCAGGGTGACCGTGCCGCCCGCCGGGGTGTGCCGGACCGCGTTGGCGACCAGGTTGCCGAGGGCCTGGCGCAGGCGCACCGGGTCGGCGAACAGCTCGGCGCCGACCGACGAGCCGTCCGGCGCGCTCCCGGACGACATGTTCCGGGACGACGCGGTCCCGTCCGGCGCGCTCCCGGACGACGCGTCCCGGGAAGGCTCGACGGCCAGCGCCAGGGCCACTCCGGACGCCCGGGCCCGGGCTCCGTGCGCGGTGGCGACCTGCGCCAACAGCTCCTCGACGTCCACGGGTTCGCGGTACAGGGCCAGTTCGCCCGCGTCGGCGGCGGCCAGGTCCTTCAGGTCGTCGATGAGGTGCTGGAGCAACAGGGCCTCTTCGAGCAGCGAGCCCGTCAGCGCCCGGTCCGCGGTGGCGACGCCGTCCTCGACGGCCTCCAGCCAGCCGCGGATGTTGCTCAGCGGGGTGCGCAGCTCGTGCGCGATGTCGCCCACCATCGCCTTGCGCAGGCCCTCCAGTTGCCCGCGCCGTTCCGCCATCGCGTTGAAGGCGGCGGCGAGTCCGGCGATCTCGTCGCGGCCGGTCACGTCGACCCGGGCCGAGAGGTCCCCGTCGGCCATCCGCCGGGCGGCGTGGGTGAGGGCGTGCAACGGCCGGGAGAGCCGCAGGCCGACCGTCACCGTGACCGCCACGGTCACCGACAGCACCAGGGCCGCGACCTCGGCGACCCGTCCGGGGTGGGCGGGGATCGACGCGGAGACCGCCGTGGGGGCCTCGCCCCCGGCTCCGGCACCGGTGCCCTTCGGGGCGGTCACCGGGGTGTCGACGAACAGCAGCACGGGCGGCGCCACGTACTGGACGAGCTGCTGCCGGCGGGCGTTGGTCAGGCAGGCGGACATCGCCCGGTCCTGCGGCGCCGGCCCTGCCGGGATCCCGTCCGGCCCCAGGGACAGGGTGACGGGACCGGCCTGCCGGCGGGCCAGGCAGGCGTTGACCAGCGCGGTGAGGTCGGTGAGCGCGGCGCGCTCGGTGTCGGTCGGGGCCGCCATCACCACGGGGGACGCGCAGCGCACACCGTCGGCGCGGTCGTCGGTGGTCCGCAGCCGCGGCCGCCCGGCGAGGTCGTCGGTGACGGTCGCCTCGATGCCGAGCGCCGACCGCAGGCAGTCCGCCTGCCGCAGCAGGGCGGACCGCAGGGTCGCGTGCTCGGCGGCGGTCGGCCGGAACGGTCCCGCCGCGCGGGCGTCGATCCGGTCGCTCGGTGCGCCGGGCAGCATGGCGATGTCGACGGCGAGCGGGTCCACCGTGGTGGTGGGTGTACGGGGCAGGGCCGTCCGCTCACCGGCCGTCGTCGCGGGACCGCTCTCGGGCCCGTTCACGGAAACGGGAGCGGCACCGGCACCGGCCCCGGACGCCGAGTCCACGACCGGTTCGAAGCGCGGCGTCGCCAGGACGATGCGGCGCCCGGTGGCGTCCGCGAGCCGCCGGACGGTCTCCTGCGCCCCGCTCCAGTCGGCGTGGGTCGCGGCGTAGCCGAGCAGTTCGTCGTAGATCCGGGTGTGGTCCACGAGGACCCGGGTCTGCTCCCGCTCGATCGCGCCGGTGGTCGTGCGGGCGGCCAGCCAGGCGGTCGCGGCGATGGAGCACAGGGAGACCAGGGCGGAGAGCGCGAGCAGCCGGACCGTCAGGCTGCGGCGCAGCGGGGTGTCAGGACGCACCGGGCGGCTCCTCCGCGAGCTTGTAGCCGATGCCGTACACCGTCAGGAGGGCGACGGGGCGGCGCGCATCCGGTTCGATCTTGCGGCGCAGGTTCATCACGTGGGTGTCGACGGTGCGGGTGGTGATGTAGCGGTCGATGCCGTGCAGGTGTTCCAGCAGCTGGGCGCGGGTGAAGACCCGGCCCGGCTGGCCGGCCAGCACTTCCAGCAGCCGGAACTCGGCGGGTGTGCAGCCGATCCGACGGCCGTGGGCGGTGACCTCGTGGCGCAGCGGGTCGACGGTGAGCGGTCCGACCCGCAGGACGGCCTGCGGCCCGGACGCGTCCTGGGCGTCCCGGCCGCCGTGGGTGTCCCGGGCCGGGGCCGGCCGGGAGCCGCGGCGCAGCAGGGCGCGGACCCGGGCGACCAGTTCCCGGGGACTGTAGGGCTTGGTGAGGTAGTCGTCGGCGCCGAGGTCGAGTCCGAGCAGGAGGTCCTCCTCGGCGGTGCGGGCGGTCAGCATCAGCACCGGCAGGGGGGACTCGGCGCGCAGGGCGCGGCACACGTCCAGGCCGTCCAGGACGGGCATCATCACGTCGAGGACGAGGAGTTGCACCGATCCGAGGCGGGCCCGCTCCAGGGCGGCCCGGCCGTCGTGGACGACGTCGACGCGGTGGCCTTCGCGTTCCAGGTACAAGCGGATGAGGTCGGCCTGTTTGGGATCGTCCTCGGCAACCACCACGTGTGCGCACATACGGATGATCGTAAAGCGCCGTCCGATCGCCGTTCCCCGGCCGTGTCCGCCCACGTCACCACCGCTTTCCGACTGCTTCCTGACAACTTCCTGACACTGGGCGGAGAGTGTGGCGGGGTCCGCCGGGGCCGAGTGCCCCGGTCCCCTCCCGAAAGGCCCCTCGTGCAGCCGTTCCTGAAGCCCGCCCCGAAGCCGTCCCCGAAGCCGTCCTCCCGTCTGTTGTCCCTCGCCGCCGGCGTCCTCGGCGTGGCCCTGGTCCTGTCCGCGGTCCCCTCCGCCGCCACGGCGGCCACCCCGGTCCCCTCCGGGCCCGCCACCGCGCCCGCCACCGCGCCGACCGTCTCGGAGGAGGACGTGATGCCGCACCTGCGGGCGCTGCAGCGGATCGCCGATCGCAACGGCGGCAACCGCGCGCACGGCACCCGCGGGTACGCGGAGTCACTGGCGTACGTGCGCCACGCGCTGGACCGGGCCGGCTTCCGCACCGAAGTGCGCCGCTTCTCGCACGACGGCGCGACCGGCTACAACCTGATCGCCGACTGGCCCGGCGGCGACCCGAACCACGTGCTGCTCTCCGGCGCCCACCTGGACAGCGTCAAGCAGGGCCCGGGCATCAACGACAACGGGTCCGGGTCGGCCACGGTGCTGACCACCGCCCTCCAGGTGGCCAAGGCCCGGTTGAAGCCCGCCCGGCACCTGCGGTTCGCCTGGTGGGGGGCCGAGGAAGCCGGGCTGGTCGGTTCCGCCGACTACGTCCGCGGCCTGTCCGACGCCGACCGCAAGGCGGTCGACCTGTACCTCAACTTCGACCAGACCGGCAGCCGGAACACCCAGCAGTGGCTCGTGGTGAAGGACGGTCAGCAGGCCGACAGCGCGGCCGGGCAGGTCTTCGAGTCGTGGTTCGCCGCCCGGGGGCTCGCCACCTTCGACATCGGCGTGGGCGGGTCGGACAACGAGTCGTTCGGCAAGGCCGGCATCCCGTCCTCCGGCTTCAGCACCGGCATCTCCGACTGCATCCACGATGCCTGCGACAACCTCGCCAATGTCGACCCGGCGACGCAGACCACCAGCACCAACGCCCTGATCGGCGTGGTGTGGCAGCTCGCCGCCACCGCCCCCGCCACCGCCCGGCCCTGACCACCCGACACCCCGCAGGAGACAGAGATGCCCGGAACACCGACCACCCGCCGCCGGACCGCCGCCGTGCTGGCGACCGCGACCGCCCTCGGCGTCGCCCTGACGGCCCTGCCCGCCTCGGCGGCCGGCCTCGGGGACCCGTACTTCCCCGACGACGGCGACTCCGGCTACGACGTGGGGCACTACGACGTCCGGATCGCCTACGACCCGGCGCGCACGGACCACCTGGACGGCGACACGACCGTCACCGCCCGGGCCGTCCGGGCGCTGGACCGCTTCAGCCTGGACCTGAAGGGTTTCACGGTCGCCTCGGTCACCGTGAACGGCACGCCCGCGCGGTCGTTCTCGCGCTCCGGCGAGCACAAGCTGGTCGTCGTCCCGGCCCAACGGGTCGCCCGGGGCGCCACGTTCGCCGTCCGGGTGACGTACGCCGGCACGCCCGACGCCGAGGGCTGGCACACCCTGACGAACGGCGGCGCGAACGTGTCGGGCGAACCGCACTCCGCGACCTCGTGGTACCCGTCGAACGACCACCCGTCCGACAAGGCCACCTTCGCCCTCACGGCGACCGTCCCCGACGGCTGGACCGCCATCGGCAACGGCCTGCCGGGGCCGACCACCACCGCCAACGGCACGACGACGTTCCGCTGGCGGGAGGACCGGCCGATGGCGACGTACCTCGGCACGGTCGCCGTCGACCGGTTCACCGTCCACCGGGCGCAGCTGCCCGACGGCAAGCCCGTCATCACGGCGTACAGCCCGGACGTCCCGATCGACGCGGCCACGGAGGCCGCGCAACCGGACGTCCTGGCCTTCCTGGCCTCGAAGTTCGGCCCGTACCCGTTCTCCTCGGCGGGCGCGATCGTGGTCGGCGAGTCCAAGAGCCCCGGACGCGGTGCGGCGGCCCTGGAGACCCAGAGCCGGCCGACGTACATCGGGGCCCTCTACGACGAGGGGGTGGTCCACGAGAGCGCCCACCAGTGGTTCGGCAACAGCGTCTCGTTCACCGACTGGCGCGACGGCTGCATCGCCGAGTGCTTCGCCCAGTACGCCAACCAGCTGTGGGAGGAGCACAACGGCGCCGACCTCGACACCGGCTTCTACCCCCACGTGGTCGCCGAGAACAAGGACAACCCCTCGTTCTGGTCCACGAAGCTGTACGACCCCGGGAAGGGCAAGGAGCTCGCCCCCGCCCTGTACTTCAAGGGCTCCCTGATGCTGCACGCCCTGCGGCGCACCGTCGGCGACGACGCGTTCTTCGCCACCCTGCGCCGCTGGACCGCCGACCACGCCTACGGCAACGCCTCGTTCCCGCAGTTCGAGGCACTGGCCGCGCGGGTGTCGGGCAAGGACCTCAAGGGCTTCTTCGACGCCTGGGCCCACGGGACCACGCTCCCCGCCGAGGAGTACCTCTACCCGGGCCCCCTGGGCAACCGGTAGTCCGCCGCCGGGCCGGTGCGGCTCCGGACCGGAGCCGCACCGGGATCACCCCGGTGGCTTCCGGCCGACGCCGGGCCCGGGGCCTCTCCCGGGACGGGCCCGCGGCCCGGTCCGCGGTGTCGGGATCTGAAGCACCGCATGCCGGGAGCCCGGCTCGGGCAGCAGCGTGCAGGTCGAGCGGCACGGGACGAAGAGCGCCTGGCCGCCCCGCAGTCGGACCGCCAGCGGCACCCGGTGCGCGTCGGCCGAGGCGGTCGAGGCGGTGGAGCCGATCGGACCGGGGATCGTGTCCGTCGAGGCCGTCGAGGCGGTCGGCGCACCGACCAGGATGTCGGTGACGGAGGACAGCTGGAGTACCAGGAGCTCCTCCGAACCGGCCTGTCGCATCTGTGCCGCGTGCGGGTCCGCGGGGTCCTGAGGGAGGGTCCGGACGGTGACGCCCAGCAGTGTGCTCAGCCCGGTGGCGAGGGCTGCCGCAGCCTCCGCCGTGGACGGGCCGCCGGTGACGGGGGGCTCGTAGTCCGTCCACAGGACGGCCGGTCCTCCACCGGACCGGGCCGAGAGGAACGCGGCGAGCTCCCGGAGGTAGCCGCTCTCGTCGACCGGTTCGTTCTCCTGATCGTCCTGCCCCCACTGCACCGTCGTCCTCCGTTCCGGAGCCCCGCGTCGGGAGGCTTCCCTTCGCCGGGCTCCATCATGGATTCCGGTGGTGGCGCCGGGACAGTCACGCGAAGCCGGTCCCGGGCCTCCGGTCCCGGGCTCGCGTGACCCTGCCGCCCGAGTGACCCGGCCACCCCCGTACCCCTGCCTCCCGGGGTGCCGCTACTCGCCCAGCAGCCCGGTACGGGCGGCGGCCACACCCGCCTGGAACCGACTCTCGGCGTCCAACTGCCCCATGATGTCGGCGATGTGACGCCGCGCGGTGCGCAGGGACATCCCGAGGCGGCGGGCGATCGTCTCGTCCTTGAGCCCGGCGGCGAGCAGCCGCAGGATGGTCCGGTCGATCTCCTGGGAGACCTGCTCCAGGCCGTCCTCGGTGGCGGCGGAGAACGGCCTGGCACACGACCAGGACTGTTCGAAGATCTCGCACAGATAGGCGACCAGTGACTCCTGACGGACCGCCACCGCGCCCCAGGAGCCGTCGCTCGCGGGGATGAAGGCGAGTTCGCGGTCGAAGACGATGATGCGGCCGAACAGCTCGTGGACGGTGCGGTACTCGCCGCCGAGCGGCGAGGCCGCTTCCACGTACGCCTGGCTGGGGCCGTTGAAGCGTGCGGTGTGGTGGTAGAGCGTGCGCATCCGCACCCCGCGGGCGAGCAGCGCGCGGTCCCGGCCGAGTGCTTCCTCCATGGCTTCCGGCACGCGGCTTCCGCCACCGGGCTGGCTGGCCAGCACCTCGCTCCGGCAGCTGTCCGAGGCCCGGTCGAGTGCCGCCCGTACCTCCTGCAGGCTGCTGATGACCTCGATCCCCTCACCGGCGCCGGCCGTCCGTCCGCCCCGCTGGTAGTGGGGGAAGAAGCCGACGAGTCGGGCCTGTCCCCTGGCCAGCTCCTCCTGCTCGCGGCGGATCCGGGCCTCGACGGGGGCGGCGAGCCGGGCCATCGCGGCCTCCGGTGCGACGGCGTAGCCCGCCGCCGGGTCCTGCGGGTCCGGGTACACCAGGCGCAGGGCGCTCAGCCGGCGCACCGAGGCGGCGGCCCGGTCCGGGTCCAGTCCCAAGTCTGCGGCGATGGCGGCGGGTTCGAGCCGGTGGTGTTCCAGTACCCAGGAGTAGACCGCCACGTCGACCTGATCGGGTTCCGTTCCGCCCGCCCGATCGTCCGGATCGCCGGAAACGTCCATGTACATCCCCCAGTCACTTTGCTGCCACCCAGCTTGGTGAGGTGGTCGGCCCGTAGGCGCGTGATCATCTCGCCGACATGCTAGATCACAGGCCGGGACCCGCTCGGCGGACCGTTGACGTTCCCTCCAGGAGGACTCCATGAAGCGTTTCATCACCGCCGCCGTACTGCTCGCGGCACTTCTCGGGATCAGCGCCCCCGCCGCGCTCGCCGTCCCGCAGAACCGCGCGACGGCGGCCGGCAAGGTGCACGCGGACGACACCTCGTGGGGCGGCTCGTGCGCGACCCCCTCCTGCCTGCCCGTCTACTGAACGGTCGCCGTGACCACCGCTCCCGTTCGACGTCCCCCCAGCCAGGAGAGTGCCCCGATGTCCCGACCCGCCACCGCCACCCCCACCCTGAGCCGCCGGGAGGTGGAGGTGCTGGAACTGCTGGCCCGAGGAGCCACCTACGACACCATCGCGCGCCGCCTCCAGCTCAGCCCGCACACCGTCGACACCTACCTCCGACGGATCCGCAGCAAGACCGGCGCCACCACCCGCATGCAGCTGGCCCTGTTCGCCTTCACCCACGGCCACGGCCTCCCCGCCTCGTGACGCGGCCCCGGGGCGCGTGCGCGATGTCGGGCCGGACACGGGCCCGCCCCCGCCGGCGGGTCCCGGCAGGGGCGGAGGCAGGGGCGGGGTCGGGCGAGGGGGCGGGGTCGGGCGAGGGGGCGGGGTCGGGCGAGGGACGGTCAGGGCTTGATCGTCCAGCGCTGGTTCCAGTCGTTGGTGCAGGTCCAGACCCCGAGGGCCTTGTTGTCCTCGTCGTAGGTGAGGCAGTCGTCGGTGCTGACGCGGATCTGGTACTCGCCGTCGCCGAACGCGAAGACCTCCCACTTCTGGGCGGCGGAGCCCGTCCAGGGGCGCGCCTCGGCCAGGTAGCTCTTGGTGTTCTCGGTGAGGGCCAGGCCGGTGACGGCGTTGGTGATCCTGTAGAGCCCGCCGGCGTCCTGGGTGAAGACCCAGCCGGTGGACTTGGCGGCGGTGCTGGTGGCGGCGGTGACCGGGGTACCGCTCGCGGAACCGTTGGCGGCGGGTGCCCGGCCGTTCCTGACGCTCGGGTGCAGCGTGCCGCCCAGCTGGGCGGCGCCCGAGTCGGCGACACCGAACCCCATCCGGATGTGGCCGCCGGGGATGCTGCTCCCGGTGTCGCCGGTCTCGTGCGCGGGGATGCCGGGGGTCTCCGGGCTGCTGATGGGGACCGCGGGGACGGTGATGACCTGGCCGCCGATCGGCACCTGGGGCGTCGAGGGGGTTCCGGGCGGAGGGGTGGAACCGCTGGAGGACGCCGGCACCACCCGGGCCGGGAAGTGGATGTGCCGTCCGCCGTGGCCGCTGGTGTCCGAGTCATGGCCGATGAAGGCCCAGTTCATGAAGCCGCCGTCACCGTAGTTGACGAAGTTCGATTCGCCCGCGAAGACCCAGACCTTGAAGTCGTCGTAGCCCTGCGGCCCGCCCTCCTTGTCGTGGTGCTCCAGCCTGACGTCGTCCTCGAACATCACCCCCCGCATGCTCGCCGAGTAGTCGTTCTTGAACCACTTGGTGTCGAAGGCGTCCGTCCCGTCGTACTTGAAGACGAGGACGTTGTAGCCGGGCGCGGCACTGCTCAGCTTCGAGACCAGGGCCTGGGTGAACTGGGCGTTCTCCATCTTCGCCTGCTTGGCCGCACCGAGGACGAACTTGACGGTGTCGGAGACGGCGCCGATCAGGGCGCTGGTGCAGTTGCCACCCCCGACGCCGTCCTTGCCGGCGCAGTCGGCCGCGACGGCCGGGGTCGGGGCCGCGACCAGAGCCGTACCGGCCCCGGCGAGGAGGCTGGCGGCCAGGGCGGTGGCGGTGGCGGACTTCTTCAGGCGGGCGCTAACGGCGCTCATGATGGGCTGCTTTCGGACGAGTTCGGAGGAAGCGTCAGACGGACCGGCACAACGCGGTACGGGTGCGGGCGGCCAGGGGGGCATCACCGCCGCCACCTGTCCGGTCCGCCTTCCTGCCGGCGTTCCGTTCGGTGAGGTAGATCCTGCCGAGCCGCGATGGTGACGGACAGTCACGAAGATCCGGTGCCGGAGCGGCGGTACCTGGATCACGTGACACGCCCCGCGGCCGGAACGGTGACGGAACTGCCGCCGGACGGAGGCCTGACAGCCGCGGGTCCCGCGTGTAGCGTCGCCCCATGACCGACGAGATCACGGCCAGGGCAGGCAGAGAGTTCTACACGTTCGACGGCCGGATCCTGGAGGTCTTCGGCGGCTACCCGAAGCGGTTCCACATCCGGAACATGGACCTGCGGGTCACGGGCCCCGACCGGAAGGGGAGGTGGACCGTCGAGATCGTAGCCGGTCCGCCCGAGGCCCGGGCGACGCAGCACACCTGGCACCTGTCGGCCGAGGAGTGGCAGCGGGCGCAGGGCCTGGAAGCCCTGCTGGAAACGGTACGGGCGGCCATCGCGTCCGCCCGGGAGCACGGAGCCTGAGGGTTTTCGGCGGCTGCGGCCGAGGACGGCCGCAGCCCTGTCAGTGGCTCGGGCACGGGTTCCGGTAGGCGATGTCGGGCGCGTACAGGCGCCATTGGGCGGGGCTGACGGAGCCCCTGCTGTAGGAGCACAGGCGGTCGGCGAGCCTGGCGGGATCGGTGTCGAGCAGCGAGACGGTCCTGTTGGAGGCGACGAGGAGGGTGGGCCCGGTCGCCACGAGCGCGACCGCGCGGATCGTGTCGCCGCTCGGATTGGCGACGGAGGCCACGAGAACGGGGGTGGTGGGGGTGCGGACGTCCCAGAGTTCCAGGGTGCTGCTGTTCCAGATGGCCATGAGCGCGCCGTTCTGGGCGAATTCGACGCCCTTGACACCCTGCACCGTCTGAATGGTCGTCTCGGGACGGGGATGCCCCGGATCGCCGATGTCCCAGAGGGAGACGGCGCTTCCGTTGTTGGCGCCGGCGGCGAGCAGCCGGCCGTCACCGCTGAGGCCCAGGACGTCGTTGAAGGCACCGGGCACGGTGACCCTCGACGTCGGCTCGCCGCCGGCGGTGAAGTGGAACAGTTCCAGGGCCGAGCACTTGCAGGTGATGTCCGGTGTGCTCGTGACGGCCATGACCGTTCCGGCCGGGGTGTCGCGGGAGAGCGCGGAACCCATGTTCAGCGAGTCGGCGGAGCCGCCGGAACCGGAGGAGCCCTCCGGGGGTTTGATCGCCGAGGAGCCGGTGCGACTCGGTTTCGCCGGGTCGCTGACGTCCCACCAGTCGAAACCGGCCTTGCTCGCCAGGTAGGCCGTGCGGCCGTGGTTCAGCAGGCCGGCGTCGTGGCCGTCGGTGTCGGGGGCGGGGATCGAGCCGGCCTCCGTCGCGTCGAGCGAGTCGGTGACCCGCCACAGGTGGAGTGCCCGGCCCCTGATCACCGCGATTCGGTGGCCACCGTCGTCCCAGGTCACCCCGAAGCTGATGATCACGTCACCGACGGCCGACGGGGTGGCGGGGAAGTCGGCGGTGCCGAGGGAGGCGGCCTTGACCGGGTGGTGCGGATCGCTCACGTTCCAGAGCCGGACCTCGCCTTCCCATCCGACGGTCAGCAGCGCGTCCGCGCGGAGGAACGCGGTGCTCCGCACGGAGACCGGCAGGGTCGCGACGAGGGCGGGGCCTGTGGACACGGAGAGGTCCCAGAGCCCGACGGACTGCGTGATCGGGGTCGGCGCCGTCGCGGTGACCTGCTGCGCCGCGGCCATCAGGCGGCCGTCCGGGCTGAACGACCAGGAGGGGAGGCCGCCGGGCAGCCGGGCCTCGTCGATCTGCCGGACCGGTGCACGCCACCGGCGCAGCACGCCGTCGCCGCCCACCGTCAGCAGCCCGCCGGCCACGGTCGTGGCCATGGCGTAGAGGCCGGAGGCCGTCTTCATGCAGCTCGACTTCGCGGACCCCAGGCCCAGGTTGTCCGCGGACAGGGGGACGACGCACAGATCGCCCTTGGGGTCCTTCACGTCCGTCCCGCCGTAGGCGAGCTGGCGGCCGTCCCGGCTGAAGGCCACCGCGCTCACGTTCGCGGAGCCCCCCGTCGAGACTCTGACGGCCTCGGGGTGGGCCGGGTCCCCCAGCCGCCAGAGACCGACCTCCCGCTGGCTGCCGGCGGCCAGCATGCCGCCGTCGGGGCTGAAGACGATCGACTTGTACCCGGTCTCCAGGGTGGCCGGATTGGCCGGGTTGACCGGGTCGGCGATGTCCCACAGCTGGGTCCTGCCGCCGAGAACGGTGGTGGCGAGCAGACTTCCCCGCGGTGCGAAGGCCACGGCGGCGAGGGCCGCGGGTCCCTCCCCGGTCGGGTTGCGCAGCCGGGCGAGCTCCGTGGGGGCGGTGGGCCGGGCGATCGACCACAGGCGGGTGTCGCCGTTTCCCAGGGCCGCTGCCAGCAGCGTGCCGTCCGCGCTGGTGGCCATCGACATGACGCCCGCCCGTTCCCCCGCCGGGTCGGTCGCCAAGGGCAGACGGGCCGCGATCACGGGCTTCCCGGGGTCGGCGAGGCTCCACAGGCACAGGCCTCCCCCGGTGCCGCACGAGGCGGCCAGGTGGGACCCGTCCGGGGTGAGCGCGATGCCCGTCAGGCCGACCTCGACGGTCGAGCGGAGCGCCGGCGCGTCCGGGTCGGCGATGTCCCAGATCCGGACCGCTCCGTCCTGGTTCACCGCGGCGACCAGGGACGCGCGGGCGGAGGTCGCCATGACGAGGGTGTCCTTGCCGGCCTCGCCGACGACGCTGTTCAGCAACGAGCCGCTCAGGTCGTACAGCTGGGCGGCGGCCTCCCGGGTGGGGGACGTCCGGTGGGCGGCGATCGCGAACTGGGCGGCCAGTCCGGGATCGGTGCCGCCGAGGGCCTGCGCGCGGGCGGCCAGATCCTTGGAGTCGACGACCGCGGCCTTCTGGGCGGTGGCCTCCCGCTCCCGGGCGGTGGCGTGGCGTTCCCGCACGGTGAGCACGCCCCCGGTCACGGCGGCCAGCAGCGTCACGCACAGCGCCGCGGCCACCGTGCCCTGCCTCCGCCGGCGCGACCTGCGGTGGACGCGACCGCGTTCCAGGTAGTCCCGTTCGGCCTCGCTCAGATCCCCGGCCCGGCTGTGCAACCAGGGCTCGGCGCCCGCCAGCGTGATCCTCTTCGGCAGCAGATCGCGGTCGCGCCCGCCGCGCTCCCAGCGCTCCCGGTCGTGCCGCAGGACCTCCCTCCAGGCCAGGAACGCGCGGTCCTCCTCGACCCAGGCGCGCAGCTTGTCCCAGGCGTTGATCAGCGCCTCGTGCGCGAGCTCCACCGTGTCCACGCCTTCGGCGCTGCGCCCGACGACCAGCAGCCGCTCGTCGGCGAGCCGCCGGGCGATGCGCCACTCGTCCTCGCCGAGCTCGGTGCGCAGCGCCGTCCGACGGGTGGCGGACAGCGAACCCAGCGGCACCCGGACGAGCTGGGTGAAGAGACGACGGGCGGCCCCCTTCTCCTCCTCGGGCGAAACCTTGTACCGCAGGACGTCGTTGGCGTACGCACCCAGCGCGCCCTTGACGCCGCCGAGCGCCTCGTAGGCCTGGTGGGTCAGCAGACCGCCGTCCTGGCGCCGCCAGAGCAGGTCGAGGGTGAAGCCCAGCAGCGGCAGCGCGCCCGGTTCGGCTCCGGTGTCGTCCAGCAGGCGCTCGGCCAGGTTGGGCGCGTAGCGCACCCCCGCGACGGCGTCGACCGGCGCGGTGACGACCTGGTGCAGCTGCTCGCGGCTCATCGGGCCGAGTGCGTAGACCTGCCGGCCGATCACCGGGCCGAGGAGCGGATGGGCGAGGGCCGCCTCCAGGAAGTCGGCCCGCAGGGTGGTCAGGACGCGGACGGTGTTCGGCAGGGTGTCGGTGAACAGCACTGCGGCCAGTTCGTCGACGGCGGACCGGCCGCGCACCAACAGCTCCTCGAACTGGTCCAGCACCAGGAGCAGTTGGTTCGCGCCGTGGATTTCCAGGAGCCGGGGCACGAGGTCGGCCATGCCCTGCGGCCCGGCCAGCACGGCGGCCAGGACGGGGGCCCGCTCAAGACGCTGCGTCGCCGACAGCGCCGGCTCCAGCAGCGGCAGCAGCGCGGCGGCCAGCGCCGACAGCGGACTGCTGCCGGAGTCCGGCCGCAGGGTCACCGCCAGCGCCCCCGCCGCACGGCGCCGGGGAACCACCCCGGCCATGGCCAGCGACGACTTCCCGGAGCCGGAGGGGCCAACGACGGTGACCCAGCGCTCGCGCGCCGTCAGGACGGCGACCTCCTCGCTCTCGGTGTGCCGGCCGTGGAAGACCGCCGCGTCCGACTCCTGGAACGAGGTCAGGCTGCGGAACGGCGACGGCGGCATCGCGACGGCCCGCAGCCCGGGCCAGGCCGCCGTCAGGCCGTCGGTGGGGGTCAGGTAGCTCACCGGGGGATCGGTCGCCTCGGCGATCGTCACCATGCCGACCACCCCGCCGAGACGGTCGTCCCACACCGGGCTCCCGCTGAACCCCCCGGAGACCCGGTAGCCCCTGGAGGCGAGGTCGACCTGGAGCAGTCCCCCGCCCTGTCGGCCCCGCAGCACGCCCGCGTGCCAGACCCCGTCCGAACGGCCCACCGGGAAGCCGAACACCCGTACGGGATGGTCCCAGACGTTCTCGGCCCTGGTCTCGACGGGCCGGACCGGGCGGGCGCCGGCCAGCGGGGCGGCCAGCCGCAGCACCGCGACGTCCCCGCCGCGCTCCGAGGTCCGCGGCACCCAGTGCTCGACGACCGCCATCACCCCCGCCACGGCCGGCCCGCCCGGCCCGGACGGCACCGGCAGCAGGGGCAGGTCCACGAACACCCAGGACCCGACGCCCGGCTCGACGCCCTGCCCGGCGAGCGCCGCCGAGACCACGTGCGCACAGGTGACGGCCAGGTCGGGTGCGACCAGGAAGCCCGCGCCGACCGGCCTGCTCAGCGCGTCGTGGATCCGCAGCACCGCGGCGTCCAGCGCGTTCGACCCGACGCCCTCCACGGGCCCGGGGACCGGCGCCGTCACGGCGCGGGCTCCTCCGCCGCCGGTTCGACCACCTGGTCCGTCCCGTCGGCCGGTGTCCGTTTCCAGGTCAGCGAGACCTTGAAGTTCGCCTGCGCCGAGGTGCTGGAGATCACCACGTCCGCCTCCGCGGACAGCGACAGCCCGAACTCGATGCCGATCTCGTCCGGTGCGTGGGCCATGCCGCGGAAGCCGTCGACGAAGTCCTGCGCCACCGGCCTCACCCCGGCCAGCATCTCGCCCAGCGACCGTGTGGCACGGGCCACCACCTGGCCGGGCCGGGCCACCTGCACCAGGCCCTCCGAGGCCTGCTCGATCTCGATCCTCACGACGTCCGGGATACCGCCCCCCGGACCGACCGGCAGTTCAACGAGGTACGCCATCTCTCCCCCTCGGAGCCTCACCGGCCCCATGCATGCGTGGTGACCCTGTCCCTGTCCCTGTCCCCGTATCGCTCCCGCCGACGCGGCCGACGCGAACCCGTGGGAACCCGCCTGCCGGGCAGGGGGAATCACCGTACAAGCCCGCACCGGGGAGTGCCTCGGGAACGGACGGAACTGGCGACAACTCGTATATGAGTGCTAAGACTTGTGGATCTCAGCGGTGGGCGGATGCCACCATCCACCGGCCGGCCGGTAGGCGCGGGGGCCCAGAAGTCGGGCCCCGGCTTCCGGCCGTGGTTGGCCTTCTTCTTGCGGGCGTGCTCCTCCTCGCGGTCCGCGGGGTGCCGGCGGTTCAGGCGGCCCGGCCGGCCAGCTGGTCGGCGAGCCTGGCCAGGCGCTTCAGCGAACGCTCCTCCTGGGCGGCCGGCGCCACGGGCGCGACGGCATCGCCGTCGAAGTAGGCGCCGTTGGCCACGACCGTCCCCGGCAGGCAGAGCCGCACCACGGCCGCCGCCCCCTCCGCCGCCGGCGCGCCGGTGCGCCCGTACAGCGGCAGCAGCGCGGTGGCGCACTGGCCCGGGTCGAGGCTGACGGCGGTGATGCCGGAACCGGCCGGGGCCATCCCGGCGGTCGCCATGGTGAGCGCCAGCTGCGACTGCGCGTACGCGGCGACCCGCGAGTACCTCTTCGTCCGGTGCGGGTCCGACCAGTTCATCGAGGCGGTGCGGTGCAACGAGGAGGAGACGTTGACGATCCGGGCGTCGCCGGCCGCCGAGAGCGGGGCGCGCAGCAGCCTCGCCAGCAGGTGCGCGGCCAGGAAGTTGACCTGGAGCGAGACCTCGTTGCCGTCGCCGGTCAGGGTGCAGCGCTCGGGCGCCATCGCGGCGGCGTTGTTCACCAGCAGGTCGAGCGCCGGGTAGTGCTCGACGACCGTGCCGGCCAGCACCGCGACCTCGGCGAGGTGGGTGAAGTCGGCGGCCAACTCGACGAGTTGGTCCCGTCGGGCGCCCGCGGCGACCAGCCGCTCGACGGCGTCCGCCGCCTCGGCGGCGGTCCGGGCGTGCACGAGCACGGTCGCACCGTGCCCGGCGAGCAGCCGGGCGGTCTCCCAACCGATCCCGGAGGAGGCACCGGTGACGAGGGCAGTGCGGGCGGACAGCACAGTGTCGGACATGACCCATCCAAGGGTGTAAGGCAACGGCGGGGTAGGGGAGTTGAGCGGCACGAGGCCGCTCGCTCCCGGGGCCGCCGGTGCGGGAGAGGTTTGGTGCGATGAGAGGACGCCGCCCGTCCCCCGCCCCTCGGAGCCGGTCGGGGCCGAGGGACGGGCGGCGGTGATCGGCACGAAACCGGTGGAGGACACCGAAACCCGTGCCCCGCGGCCGGCGGAGAGCGGGAAGCGGCTCGGTCCTACCGGACGGCGGTGGCGACCGCGACAGCGACGATCCGCGGCCGACTATGCGGCGGGCGGTCGTGATGGCGTGTCGAGCGGTGCATGTGCTCCATCAAAGCCCGCCCGCAGGCCCGGGGCAAGCACGTTCACCCTCCCTGACGAACCCCTGACGAACCCCTGACGCCCACCGACGCGCCGCTGACGCATCGTTGACGCGCACACCCGAACGGGGTGCCCACGGCGACCGGTGTCCCGGAACACGGCGGCACGGGTGCGGTCGGCTCCTGCGGTGCCACCACGCCAACTCCGCGTCCGCCGTCGGCTCGTGGTGCGTTCGCCGGAGGAGCACCGTGTCCAGCCGATCGACCTGCACCCGGAGTTCGCCGGCGGCCCTCGGCGGAAGCTTGAACAGAGCGTCCCGCAACGTGTCCCGGGCCCACCCCTCGCCGCAACACGGGTAGGTGTACTCGGCCTCGCACGGCCTCCAGCGGCGCTTGGTGCCGCGTGAACACGCACGGACCACACACTCAGCGCCACTGCCACGATGCCCGGGGACAACCGCTCCCGTTCGAGCACGCGAACGGCGGCGTTCGCCGCTCCCGACAGACCTGGGACATCGCGATACCGCGCCCAGGGCCTTCCCCGGCCGCGCGCCGACGGGAGAGCTCTTGTTCACGGCCCTCGCGCCGACGACCCCGGCCCGGCTTCCGGTGCGTCAGCCGGTTGCCGGCCCCGGCCGGTGGGACAGGCGGATCACCGTCGTGGAGTCGACGGTGCGGGCGCCGGCCATGGTGCCGCACCCGGTGCTGATGCTGGTGCCCGCGCCGCTCAGCGTGTCACCGGCGAAGCGCGCGCTGTCGGAGGTGACCCTGCCGGCGGCGACCAGCGAGGCGGTCCCGTAGGCCTTGACGACGTCGACGCGGTCGAACCCGAGCGTGGAGACGGCGCCGTCCGCCCAGGTGACGCGGGTGGCCGAGGTGTCGCCGTGCTCGTCGCCGGTGCATTCGGTGCGCGGCAGGGTGACGGTGTGGTCGACGGTCCCGGTGGCAACGGGCCGGCCTGCCGGGTCGACGCACTTCACGGTGCCGGTCATGTGCAGGGTGTCGGCCTGGGGCGCGTTGCCGCCGCCCGGGCCGACGGGGGTGTCGAAGGTGCCGTGGAGGGTGCGCACGCAGGTGGCGTCGACCTCGGGATCGGCGGAGGCGGCGCCGGCCGGAATGGCCGCTTCGAGGAGTGCCACGGCGGTCAGTGCGGCGCCGACGAGTACGGGTTTCATGAGCTGGATCTTCTCCTGTTGAATTCGGGTTCGATCAACGAATTTCCTGGGCCACGGCTTCGGCGCCGCGCACGGGAGCCAGGGCCGTGGCCAACCGGTCCACCCGCGAGAGATATTCCGACCGGGAAACGATCTGATCGTTATCCGAATCAAACATTGAGAAGATACGACGTTTTACTTCATCACACACAGCAGTCCCCTCCGGTATTCGTCTGCGGTTTTCCGGAACCGCACAATACCGACGGAGACGCCGGTTCCCAGGAGGCGCGCGATCCGGGGAGGCGCCCGATCCACCCGCCACCGGCGGGCCGCGACCACCGCCGGTGCACCGCTCCTCCTGGTTCCCGCGCTCAGTGAAGGACGTCGAGGGCGTTGTCCGCGTCGTTGACGAAGTAGACGGCGTCCCGGTCGAGGTCCAGCGCGAGACCGAAGAGCGCGCCGGCGCCGGGCGGGGTGCCCTCGTTGTTGATCTGCTTGCTCGCCACCTGCCGCCCCTCGGGAGTCGTCTCGACGATGTTGCCGTCCCCGCCGTTGACCGTGAGGATGTCACCCCGGGGTGCGATCGCCAGCCCCAGCGGGGCGTTGAGGCCGCCGCCCTCGGTGACGACCCGGCCGATGCCCGCGCTGTCCGTGCGGGCGACCGCGTGCGGGATCGCGGTGATCCGGCTCAGCACCGCGTCGGCGACGAACAGCGTGCCGTCATGGCCGAGTCCGACCCCGGTCGGGCCGACCACCAGGGCCGCCGGGTCCGTCCGCTCGGGGAACCCGGAACCGATCTCGGTGGTGGCCACCCGCTGCGGCGGCTGGTCGTCCTCGGTGCACAGGGTGATCCGCAGGACGGTGCCCCGGTCGACCTCCGCGCCGCCGCCGGCGACCGTCCCGTTGAGCACGTTGGTGACGAACAGCTCGCTGCGTTTGCCGGTGCTGACGGCGGTCATGTCCCACGGACCGTTGATGCCGTCACCCGCGATGGTCTCCCGGACGACTCCGTGCCGGTCGAGCACCAGCAGGCAGCCGGCCTGGGCGGTGTCGGACGTGCCGTCCGCGGTGGGCAGGCTGCCGACCACGACCCAGCCGCCGGGCAGGACGGTCAGCGCCGTGGTGAGGCCGACCCCGCCGGGGCAGGGGCCGGGCAGGTTGTTCGGGTCGATCGTGGCGAACGTCGTCCTGCTGCCGCCCGGGGTCACCTGGACCAGGGTGGTGCCGGTGCCCTGGAGGTTGGCCGAGTTGTTGAAGTTGCTGATCAGGACGTTGCCCCGGTGCAGGTCACCGACGCTCTCCTGGATGGTGAACGTGCCGTACGGGTTGACGTCGCCGTTCTCGGGGACAGTGGACGCGACGGCGGACACGGTGTGCAGCCGGTCCAGGAACGGCGGCGGGTCCGCCGCGCCGGCCGGGGACGCGGCAGCGGCCAGACCGAGGGTCAGCGCGGTGGTCGCCAGCGCGTTCGAACATGCCCGAAGCTTCATGTGCACATGCCTTCTGGAGGGCGGACCGGACCTCCGGTTCCCGGACGGCCCGACCCGCGGAAGTACTCGGATCGCCCCCGGAACGCCACGCTAGGCGCAAGCCGCCGCACCCCGCCTCGCGACGTCCGCCAAACGCTGATCACACTGAGTGACGACAGTGCGCCGATGCTCGGCGGGGCGCTGGACCTCGTCGGCATCGCCCTGCCCGAGACGGGAGCAACACCCGTACGCGGGCGCCGCTCCGCCTTCCGGGGCCTTCCGGGGCCGTCCGGGTCCTGACGGTTCGTTCCCAATCGGATCCCGCCCGAACGCTCGCCATCGACGCGCCCCGGGCGCAGGCTGCTTCCGTGACCGTGTCCGTACGGACGCGGTGCGAGCGGAAGGACGACACATGACGAGCACACGCGGCCGCATCGCCGCCCTGGCGGGCGCCTTCGCGGTGGTCGCCGGCACCACCCTGGCGACCCCCGCTCTCGCCTCCACCGGAGCCGGAGCCTTGGCCGGGGCCGGGGCCGGGGCCGGGGCCGGGGCCGGGGCCGGGGCCGGGGCCGGAGCATTAGCCGAAGCCTCGGCCGACGGCGAAGCCCTGGCCGGCGGCGGGGTCACCGGGCAGGCACCCTGCCCGGACGCGCCCAAGTTCACCTGCGGGACCCTCACCGTCCCGCTCGACCACAGCGGCGCCACCCCCGGCAACCTCGACCTCGCGGTCGCCGTCACCGGCAACACCAAGGCCCCCAAGGGCGACCTGCTGTTCCTCACCGGCGGTCCCGGCCAGCCCGGCGTTCCGCTGATGAAGCGGATCGCGGGCAAGCTGGAGCCCGTCCTCAAGGACTACCGCCTGGTCATGTACGACCAGCGCGGCACCAGCCGGAACGCGCTCCAATGCCCGGGCCTCCAGGAGGACATGGGCTCCTCCGACCTCGCCCTGCCGCGCAAGCAGTCCGTCGCCGACTGCGCCGCCGCCCTCGGTACCGAAGCCCGCCACTACAGCACCGCCGACACCGTCGCCGACATCGACCTGCTGCGCCGCGCCCTCGGCGACCGGCGCCTCACCCTGGACGGCGTCTCCTACGGCACCATCGTCGCGAAGCGGTACGCGCTCGCCCACCCGGCGCACGTGGCCCGGCTGGTGCTCGACTCGGTGGCGCCGCCACAGGGTTTCGACCCCCTCGACCTGGCCGCGCCGCCCGCGAGCGCCCGGATCCTGCGGGCCGCCTGCCGGGCCACCGGCTGCACCACCGACCCGGCCGCCGACCTCGCCGCCACCGTTCGGCGGTACGGCAACGGAGCGCAGATCCTGAGTGCGCTCACCGGCTACGAGTTCATCGACCCGGACTACGGCGGGGTCCCGGAAATCCTGCACGAGGCCGCCGCCGGGCAGCCCGCGAAGCTCCAGGACTTCTTCGAACTCGTCCACCGGGAGGTCGACGCCGCCCCGGCCGAAGAGCTCAGCCAGGGGCTGCACTCCGCCACCCTGTGCGCCGACTCGCGGTTCCCGTGGGGCACCACCGACACCCCGGTCGAGGGCCGGGCGGCCGCGCTGGAGCGCACCCGGCAGCGGCTGACCACCGAGCAGACCTGGCCGTTCGACCCGGCGACCGCGACCGGGCTCGGCAGCCTCCTGGTCTGCCTGGACTGGCCGCGCGAGCCCGTCCCGCCGATCCCGCCGGCGCACAGCAAGCTGCCCGACGTGCCGGTGCTGCTGCTCGGCGGCGACCGGGACCTGGCCACGCCTTATGAACTGCTCTTCCAACAGGCCGAGTTCGCGCACCATCCGCAGATCGTGATCGTCCCGGGCGCGGCGCACTCGGTGCAGAACCGGGCGGCGAACCCGGCCGGCCGACAGGCGGTGTACGACTTCCTGCTGAAGTAGCGGGAGGCGTCACCCCCGGGGCGGGCCTACGGCCGCCGGTCGGTCCGCTCCTCGGCGGGGGTGCGGATGGCGAGGACGGCCATGTCGTCGTGGCCGTCGCTGGGGTGGTGGTCGGCGAGGAAGCGGACGAGGTCGTCCAGGGGGTCGCCCGCGTGGGCGGCGGCGAGCTCGGCGAGGGCGTCCAGGCCGCGGTTGATGGGATGGTCGGGGTGTTCGACGAGGCCGTCGGTGAACAGGACGACGGTGCTTCCCGCGGGCAGCGGCTCGGAGTGGTCGGGGCGGTGGAGCTCGGGGTCGATGCCCAGCGGGATGCCGGGTTCGCCTTCCAGGTACCGGGCTCGGCCGTCGGGGGTGAGGACGAGGGGCGGCGGGTGGCCGGCGGTGCTCCAGTGGACGGTCCAGCCGTCGGCGGCGGGTTCGATCCGGGCCAGGCACGCGGTGGTGACGGGCAGGTCGGTGATGGCGCGCACGGTGAGGTCGAGCCGGGTCAGCACCGAGCTGGGAGGGCTCCCCCGGTCGTACAGCAGGGCGCGCAGCATGTTGCGGGCCTGGGCCATGGCGGCGGCGGCGTACAGGTCGTGCCCGACGACGTCGCCGATGACGGCGGCGCAGGCCTGGTCGGGCAGGACGGCGGCGTCGTACCAGTCGCCGCCGATTCCGGCCGGTTCGGCGGCGGTGCGGTAGACCGCGGCCCCGGAGAACGGGCGCAGGTCCGGCAGCGTGGGCAGCAGCAGCCGCTGGAACTGCTCCGCGCTGTCGCGCAGGTGGCCGAACAGGCGGGCGTTGTCGATGGCGATGCCGGCCGCGCCCGCGAGGGCGCGCACGATCTCCTCGTCGTCCTGGTCGAACGGCCGGCCGTCGACCCGCTCGGAGAGGTAGAGGTCGCCGTAGATCTCGCCGCGGACGGTGACCGCCACGCCCAGCAGGGTGCGCATCGGCGGGTGGCCCGGGGGGAAGCCGACGGAGGCCGGGTGGGAGGGGATGTCGTCCACGCGCAGCGGCTCGGGGTGGCGGATCAGGTGGCCCAGCACCCCGCGCCCGTGCGGGAACCCGGTTCCGGCGAGGGCCGCACGTTCCTCCTCGGTCAGGCCGGCGGTGACGAACTGCTCCAGGTGGTCGCCGGAGGGGGCGAGGACGCCGAGCGCGCCGTAGCGGGCACCGGCCAGGTCCATGGCCGTGGTGACGATGCGGTGCAGCACCGCGGGCAGGTCCAGGTCGCCGCCGATGGCCAGGACCGCCGACAGCAGCCCCTGCAGCCGGGCCGTCGACCTCGCCAGGGCGCGCAGCTGCGCCGCGGCGCCCTCCACCTGTTCGTCCGGATCGGGCCCCGGCCCCGGCAGGTCCCCCTCGGCCGGTGGCCCGGCGGGCTCCCCCGCGGGGCTCATGACATCGCCTCGTTCATGACCGCCAACGCTACCCACGCCACCTCCGCCCGGCCGGGAGCACGCGCCCGGCACGGGGGGGGTTCGATCGCACGAGCCAGCCCCAGCCGTCGGACGCGGGGCACCGGCGGCACGATGGTCGATCGCCTGACGTATCGTCAAAAGACCTTCACGCCAAGATACCTGGACGCCCCCTTCGCGCCCTCCCTCTCGCGGAGCCGGAGGTCGGTCGCCGATCACCGACCACGCTGCGCGACCGCACACGGCGGGCTCCCCGCCCCGGGGCCGGAGCAGGGAGCCCGCCGGCCGGACGTCAGGTGTCCCGGCCGAGCGACCGCGCAACCGTCCGGCAGCTGTTCGCCGCCCGGGGAGATCACGCCGCGGGCGGTCGGCGCGCAGCGCAGCGCGGCCCCGCTCGGGCCGGCCGACGGAGGAGTACGGACATGCCGCCGCGCCGTTGCCGGAGGATCATGAAAGCAGTGGACGCGCCGGTCTCCGCGCCTCCCCGGATCCGCCGAGCCTGTCGGTCCGCTGCCAGGCCTCACCTCCTGGAGGTCCCCGTGAACAGCTCACCCGCGCCAAGTCCCGCCGGGCCGATCGTCGTCGGTACGGACGGCTCGGAGCCCGCCCGCAGGGCCGTGCTCTTCGCCCTTCGCGAGGCACAGCTGCGGAGAGTCGGCGTACGGGCCGTCTGCGCCTTCGGCGGCCGGCACGCCGATCCGCCGGACCGGGCCATGACGGGCTGGTTCCGCCCGAGCGGCGATCCGGAGCCGCATCTGCACGACGCCGTCGCCCGGGAGGTGACGGACCTGGTCGAGGAGCTGCGACAGCAGGTCGGCGAACCGTATGTCGAGGTCGAGGTGCGCTGCGAGCACGGCCGCCCGGCTCAGGTCCTGCTGGAGGAGAGCCGGGACGCCGGCCTGCTGGTGGTGGGCACCCGCGGTGCCGGCCGCTGGGGCCGGCTCGCCCTCGGCTCGACCAGCACCGAGATCGTCCACCACGCCCGCCTCCCCGTCGTCGTCGTACCGCCCGAGCCCGGAGCCGCACCCGGGTGATCCCCTGCGCCCGGCGTCCCGTCGAGGGCCCGCAGACAGGTGCGCCGGGGAAGGCCGGCGTCCCGGTGTTCACCGTGCGCGGGGTGGCGTTCGCCGGGTCGCGGAGCACCCGGTGCGACCGCCCCGCCACGAGATCGCTCCCGCCCACGGCCGTCACACCGGACGGCGAGGCGCTGCCCGCCTTCCAGGACACGCGGGTCGGGGCCGGCACACCAGGTGTCCGTCCGGTCAGCCGGGGACGGTGGCGCCGCCGCGTTTCCCGCTCGCCGCCACCGCGGCCGGGCCCGTCGTCCCGGGCACCGCGCGCCAGGCGCGGGCGGCGAGTACACCGGAGGCGAGGGCCACGGCGCCGAGGGCGACGGAGGCCGCGGTGAGGCCCAGGGTGGCGCCGAGCCAGCCGGCCAGGGGGTAGGTGAGCAGCCAGCAGCCGTGGGAGAGGGAGAACTGGGCGGCGAAGACGGCGGGAAGCTCCTCGACGGCCACCGAGTCGCGCAGGACCCGGCCGGTGGGGGTGAGGATCAGCGAGCCGACCGCGCCGAACGCCACCCAGACGGCGAGCAGGACGGGCCAGCGCCAGGCGCCCGGCCCGGCGGCGGTCAGCGCGGCGAGCAGGGCGAAGAGGCCGACGATGCCGAAGGCCGCCGGGAGCATGACGGTCCGGTCCGGCAGCCGGTCCAGCACCCGGGGCAGCAGCAGTGCCACGACCATCGACCCGGCCCCGTAGGCGCCGAGCGCGATCGGGACGTCGGTGGCGGGGCGGCCGAGCGGGCCGCGGACGTAGACGACGGTGTTGACGATCACCATCGCACTGGCGGCGGCCGCCGCGAGGTCCAGGGCGAGCATCGCGCGCAGCCGGGGCACGGCGAGGAAGAGCCGGGTGCCGCGGACGGACCGGGCGAGGACGCCCCCACCGGGCCGCGCACGGTCCCGCTTCGGCCGGACCGGCTCCGCCCGGGTCGGCTCCGGGCCGCCCCGCCCGACCGACTCCGGCCGGACCCGCTTCGGCAGGGCGGCGGAGACCACCAGGACGGCGGAGGCGAGGAACCCGGCGGCGGTGCCCCAGAACAGCCAGTTGTAGCTGATCAGCGCGAGCAGGGCGGCCGCGAGCACCGGGCTGACCAGGCTCTCGGTGTCGTAGGCGAGCCGGGACAGCGACAGGGCGCGGGTGTACGCGCGTTCCTCCGGCAGCACCTCGGGGATCACCGACTGGAAGGCCGGGGCGAAGGCCGCCGAGGCGGATTGCAGTACGAAGATCAGGACGTAGACCTGCCACACCTCGGTGACGAAGGGCAGGGTGAGGGCGACGCCGGCCCGGGTGAGGTCGGAGGCGGCCATCAGGCGTCGGCGCGGGATGCGGTGGGCCAGCGCGGTGACCACCGGGGCGATGCCGACGTACGCGAGCATCTTGATCGCCAGTGCGGTGCCGAGCACCGATCCGGCGTCCGCTCCGGCGAGGTCGTACGCGAGGAGGCCGAGCGCGACGGTGGCGAGGCCGGTGCCCACCAGGGCGACGATCTGGGCGGCGAACAGGTGCAGATAGGTGCGGTTGCGCAGCACGGACAGCATGGAGGACCCCGCTCGGACTGGGCGCGGCAGGACGACACGACCAGGATAGGTCAACATGTGCACGCATGTGCACATGTTGACGAAAAGGCGGCCCGTACCCAGGAGGGCACGGGCCGCGGAGCCGGAAGGTACGGGTCAGTCGTGCGGGGGGAGCTCGCCGATCTGGTGGTCGGCGACGCTCAGCGCCTCGTCGACCAGCCGGCGCAGGTGGCCGTGGCGCAGCGCGTAGACGACGCGCCTGCCGTCCTTGCGGGTCGTGACCAGGCCGGCCAGCCGGAGCTTGCCGAGGTGCTGGCTGACCGACGTCCGGGGGGCCCCGGTCGCCTCGGTCAGCGTGGTCACGTCGGCCTCACCGGCGCTCAGCCGCTGGAGCAGGGCGAGCCGGGTGCGGTCCGCGAGCAGCGCCAGGATGCCGGCCGCGGCCTCCAGCCGCTCGTCGTCCCGATGCTCCTGCGCATGGTGTGCACCTGATATCCGAAGGCTCCCGCTCATGGCGCCATCGTAGGGCCCCGGGCCCGGCCTGCCGAAGCGCCGCGACACCGGCCCGGGCAGCGCCCGGCCGGAGGGGCCGCCATGGGCTCCTCCGGCCGGGTCGTCATCCCACGCGGTCACTGGCTCACGCGATGACGAGCTCACGCGGTCACTGGCTCACGCGGTCACGAGCTCACGCGTTCATGCCCCACAGGAAGCCCGGTACGGGCGTGTAGCGCACGTACGGACTCCACTCGTCGCCCGGCGGGCAGGGGGTGGGCGGGCACGGCGGCGGCGGGCACTTGCTGTCCTCCACCGTGATCGCCACGCACGGGCAGTCCTTGGTCAGCCCGACCTCGGTCACTGCGTGCCGCGGCAGGCTGTAGCCCTCGGGCGCGGAGACCTCCTGCCAGTAGTACGTGCCCAGCGGGAGACCGCTCGCGGAGCAGACACCCGACGCGGGGGTGACGCACGGGGCGCCGACGGCCGTGTCGGGGTTGGCCCCGGAGGTCTGCAGACCGGGCACGCCGTTGCTCTCGCGCCACAGCTGGAAGACCGCGCCCGCCAGCGGCCGGCCCGTACCGGCGTCGACCTTGGTGACGGAGGTCGACCCGCTCGGAGCGGGCGTCTTCCCGTCCCGGACGGTCACCTGGATGTTCTGCCCACCGGTGTCGAGGACCACCGTCGTCACCGCGGGCCGCGGCAGGTCGTAGCCGGGCGGAGCCGCCGTCTCCTGCCAGTAGTAGGTGCCCAGCGGCAGGCCGTCCGCCGAGCAGACGCCCGACGCCGGCGTGACGCAGGCGGAACCCACGGCGGTGTCGGGGTTCGCCCCGGAGGTCTGCAGACCGGCCACGCCGTTGCTCTCGCGCCACAGCTGGAAGGAGGCACCCGCCAGCGGCTGTCCGGTGACGGAGTCGACCTTGGTGACGCCGGTGGTGCCGGTGGGAGCGGTGGTCTGGGCGTCGGCGACGCCGACCGGGGTGTGCTGCCCGTTCATGTCCAGCACCACGGTGGTCACGTTGAGCTCGGGCAGCTCGTACCCGTCGGGCGGCGAGACCTCCTGCCAGTAGTAGGTGCCCAGCGGCAGGCCGTCCGCCGTGCAGACGCCCGACGCCGGGGTGACGCACGGGGAGCCGACGGCCGTGTCGGGGTTGGCCCCGGAGGTCTGCAGACCGGCCACGCCGTTGCTCTCGCGCCACAGCTGGAAGACCGCGCCCGCCAGCGGCTGCCCGGTACCGGCGTCGGTCTTCGTCACGGTGGTGGACCCGGTGGGGGCGGTGGCCTCGGTGTCGGCGACGTTGACCGGGGTGCTCTGCCCGTTGGTGCTCAGCACCACGGTGGTCACGTTGAGCTCGGGCAGCTCGTACCCGGGGGGCGGCGCGGTCTCCTGCCAGTAGTAGGTGCCCAGCGGCAGGCCGCTCGCCGAACAGACTCCCGACGCCGGCGTGACGCAGGCGGAGCCGACGGCGGTGTCGGGGTTGGCCCCGGAGGTCTGCAGACCGGCCACGCCGTTGCTCTCGCGCCACAGCTGGAAGGTCGCGCCCGCCAACGGCTGCGAGGTCGCCGAGTCGATCTTCGTCACGCTGGTGGAGCCGGTCTCGACGACCGGGCTCCGGGTGTCCCGGACGGTGACCGGGACGTTCTGGCCGTTGGTGTCGAGGACCACGGTCGTCACCGCGGGCTGCGGCAGGTCGTAGCCGGGCGGAGCCGCCGTCTCCTGCCAGTAGTAGGTGTCCAGCGGCAGGCCTGCGGTGGAGCAGAGGCCGTTGCTCCCGGTGGTGCAGGGGGCGCCCACCTTGGTGTCCGGGGTGGTCCCCGAGGTCTGCAGGCCCGCGACGCCGTTGGTCTCACGCCACAGCTGGAAGGTGGCACCCGCCAGCGGCTGCGAGGTCGCGGAGTCGACCTTCGTCACGCTGGTCGACCCGGTGGGAGCCGGGGGGTTGCCGCAGTCCGGGAGGTCGCCGTTGAAGGGGTAGGCGTGGAACTCGGTCCCGGTCATGCCCGAACCGGAGTTGTGCAGCAGGGTGCCGGTGGTGAAGAACCGTCCGTTCAGGCCGGGCAGGTTCATCGTGGCGGTGCTGGCCGGGTTGCCGACCAGCACGCTGCCCTGGAACTGCCCCGATCCCGTGAGGGTGACGGTCGTCGCGGTGGGGAAGTTCCACAGCAGTCGCTCGCGCAGCTGGTTCCAGGGGTCGGTGTCCTGGAGGCTGCCGCTGTAGGTGTTGATGGTGCGGGCGCCGCCCACGAGGTTGACGAGCACGGTCGCGTTCGCGGGGATTCCGGCGAACGCGACGCCCTGGGTGGAGCCGCCGCGCCCGACGATGTCGAAGTCGACGTTGAAGACCTGGAGGGCGGAGGTGCCGTCACCGGTGAACAGGGTCTGGAACCCCTGGTTGACGGCGGTTCCGGTGGCGGGGCGGGGCGTGCCTACCCCGGCGTAGCAGGCGCTGGCCGTCTGCAGCTCGCCGCGCAGCGGCGTGTAGGCGGCCACGGCCCGCGGGTCCTGGACCTTGGTGCCGGTGATGGTGCCGGTGGTCGTGCCCGCGTAGCGGACGACGCCTCCCTCGGCCAGGAGCGACTGCCCCGGGGCCACGGTGACGTTGCCTCCGGCGGTGAGGAAGTCGGCCCCGTCCGGCGGGGGGACGCGCGAGCCGACGCCGACGATGCCGATGTTGTAGACGGAGCTGACTCCGGCGGCCTTGTTCATGCTGAAGGAGCCGAGGGTCACCACGTGCCCCTCGGCCTCGGCGGCCGAGCCGCTGACGTTGAAGTCGCCGCCTACGAAGATGTTCACGCCGGCGTCGCGCCCCGCGAAAGGCCCGTTGTTGACCGGCGGGAACGTCGCCGGGCAGTCCGCGCCCAGGCAGGGCCCGAGGCCTCCCGGGAGGCCGGCCGCGTAGGCGGCCGTCGGTGCGACGAGCGACATGCCGAAGGGGACGAGCGTCAGGGCCAGGGCGGATCCCATCACCCTGCCTAGTCTTCGTCCCCAGCCGACGGCGGTCGTCGGATGCTGACTGGGCTTCACTTCAGTCCTTTCATCACATGAACATAAAGACAACCCTCGGAGTGTTCTCCTCGAACCCGCGAGCGGCGGCGACCCACCGGTGTTTTCGTCTGAACGCTCCGTCAGGTGCACCCGATCGGACGCGCACTCAAGGACCCGCGGACACGGCGGACCCACGGACACGGCAGGCCCGGCGCCGGCGCACCGGCAGGGTCTCCCGGCCCCGGATTGGGGTCCTCCGGCCCTGATGCGCCGTCAGTACTGACCCCATCCTGGACGCGTCGAGGCCCACCCGCCGCCTCGCCCGAACGACACCACGAGTCCCCGGAGGACCCGCATGTTCTGCTTCCAGTGCGAACAGACCGACCGCACCGGCGCCACCCCCGGCTGCGCCGGTCCGATCGGCAACTGCGGCAAGGATTCCCCCACTTCGGACCTCCAGGACCTGCTCGTCCACGCGGTCAAGGGCATCTCCCAGTACGCCGCCAGGGCCCGCGCCCTCGGCGCCCCGGACGACGAGGCCGCCGCCTTCGTCCTGTACGCGGTCTTCACCACGCTCACCAACGTCAACTTCAACCCCACCCGCTTCGCCGCCCTGATCCAGCTGGCCGTCGGCGTCCGCACCCGGGCCAAGGAGCGCTACGAGCGGGCCGCGCGCGCCGCCGGCCAGGAGCCGCAGACGCTCACCGGGCCCGCCGCCTGGACCCCCGGGGCGGACCCGGCGACGCTGGTGGGCCAGGCCCCGGACGTCCGGGTGAACCTCGGGCTCCCCCTGGTCGGGCCGGAGGTCGTCGGGCTCCGCTCGCTCCACCTCTACGCGCTCAAGGGCATCTGCGCCTACGCCCACCACGCCGACGTGCTCGGCCGCCGCAGCGCCGAGGTCCTCGGCGGCGTCGAGGACGCCCTCGCCTACCTGGCCGACGAACCGACCGACCCCGCCGAACTGCTGGAGCGCGCCGTCGGCCTCGGCCGGCTGAACCTCGCCGCGATCGAACTGCTCGACGCCGCCAACACCGGCACCTACGGCCCCCAGCAGCCCACCACGGTGCGCACCACCCCCGTCGCCGGAAAGGCGATCCTGGTCAGCGGCCACGACCTGCGGGACCTGGAAGCCGTCCTGGTGCAGACCAGGGACCAGGGCATCAACGTCTACACCCACGGCGAGATGCTCCCCGCCCACGCCTACCCGCTGCTCAAGGCCCATCCGCACCTGGCCGGCAACTACGGCGGCGCCTGGCAGGACCAGCAGCAGGAGTTCGCCGCCTTCCCCGGCCCGATCCTGATGACCTCCAACTGCATCATCGAACCGCACGTCAGCTACCGCCGCCGGATCTACACCGCCGGACCGGTCGGCTGGCCCGGCGTCCGGCACCTCGCCGACCACGACTTCCGTCCACTGATCCAGGCCGCCCACGCCCTGCCCGGATTCCCGGAGACCGCCGCCGAGGAGGAGGCCGTCACCGTCGGCTTCGGCCGGGACGCCGTGCTCGCGGTCGCCGACCAGGTGGTCCACGCCGTGCGGCAGGGCACCATCCGTCACTTCTTCCTGATCGGCGGCTGCGACGGCCCCACCCCCGGACGCGACTACTACACCGACTTCGCCCTCGGCGCGCCCCGGGACAGCATGGTGCTCACCCTCGGCTGCGCCAAGTACCGCTTCAACCGGCACGACTTCGGCGAGATCGCGGGCCTCCCCCGGCTGCTGGACCTCGGCCAGTGCAACGACACCTACTCCGCCATCCGGATCGCCACCGCGCTGGCCGACGCCTTCGAGTGCGAGGTCAACGACCTGCCGCTCACCCTGGCGCTGTCCTGGACCGAGCAGAAGGCCGTCGCCGTGCTGCTCACCCTGCTCGCCCTGGGCATCCGCAACATCCACCTCGGCCCCTCGCTGCCCGGCTTCCTGACCCCCGCCCTGGTCGACGAGCTGGTGAAGCGGTTCGATCTGCGGGTGATCGGCGACCCGGCGGCCGACCTGGCCGCGGCCCTCGAACGGACGGCGTCATGAGCACCGCCGACCCGGCGGAGGCGACCGGCTCGCACCCCGTCACCCTCACCACCAGCGACGGCGGCCGGCTGGAGTTCGACTGCGCCCCCGGCCGCAGCGTCCTGGAGGCCGCGGCGGAGACCGGCGCCGCCCTCCCGGCCTCCTGCCGCCGGGGCACCTGCGGCTCCTGCCACGCCTCCGTCACCGACGGCCCGTACGAACTCGGCCCGCACAGCGAGCAGGCCCTCCCCCCGGGCGAACGCGAACACGGCGAGGTGCTGCTCTGCCGCACCTTCCCGCGCGGACCGCTGACGGCCGCCCTGCCGTACGAACAGTCCCGCATCCTGTACGGCGGCATCCCGGTCCGCGAAGCCACCCTCACCGCGGTGGAGCCGGTGACGCCGGACACCGTACGGCTGGAACTGCGCCTCGACAACCCGGACTGCCAGTTCGACCCGGGCCGGTTCATGGAGCTCCAGGCTCCCGGCAGCGAGGTCGGGCGCGCGTACTCCCTCGCCAACACCGGCAACTGGGAGGGGCGCCTGGAGTTCTTCGTCCGGCTGCGGCACGGCGGGCACTTCTCCACGTACCTCACCGAGCGGGCCCGCCCCGGCGACCGGCTCACCGTACGCGGCCCGCAGGGCGCCTTCGGCCTCCACGAAACCGGCCTGCGTCCACGCTGGTTCGTGGCCGGCGGCACCGGCCTCGCCCCGCTGCTGGCGATGGTCCGCCGGATGGCCGAGTGGCAGGACCCGCAGCCCGCCCGACTCCTCCTCGGCTTCAACGAACCGCAGGACGTCTTCGGACTGGACGAACTGGCCGCCGTGGCAGCCGAGTTGCCCGGCTTCCGGTACGACATCTGCGTCCGGAAGCCGGACCCCGGCTGGTCCGGACCGACCGGCACCCCGGCCGACCTCCTGGCCGCCGCCCTCCCCGAACTCGGCACCACCACACCCGACCTGTACGTCTGCGGCCCGCCACCCCTGGTCGACGCCGTCCTGCACACCGCCGCACTCGCCGGCATACCGTCCGACCAGATCCACCGGGAGCGCTTCCTGGCCACCTGACCCCCGCCGCCCCCGCCCCTCACCCGCCCGGGCCGCCCCCGACCTGATCGGCGGCGGCCCTCGACGTCCGTGTCGGCCCTGGTGACGGTGAACGCAGGTCCGCCGTTGGGTGGATCTGGAAGACTGCTGCCCGGCGCGAACCGGTGTCAGAGTCGGGGAGCCGGATGGGTAGGAGAGCCGCTGTGGAACCGGTCTTGATCGTTCTGATCGTTCTGGTGCTGTTCGTCCTGAGTGCCCTGGTGAAAGCGATCCGGATCGTTCCGGAGGCCAGCGCCGCCATCGTGGAGCGCTTTGGGCGCTACACCCGCACGCTCGCCCCCGGTCTGCACTTCGTCGTCCCGTTCATCGACACCCTTCGATTCCGGGTCGACCTGCGTGAACAGGTCATGGCGGTTCCGCAGCAGCAGGTGATCACGCAGGACAACCGGCGCGTCGACATCGACATCGCCGTCTCCTACCAGGTGTCCGATGCCAGGGCCGCCACCTACGACGTCACCAGCTACGTTCAGGCAATCGAGCAGCTCGCTGTCGCCACGTTGCGCGGCATGGTCGATGGCATGGACCTGGAGCGGGCCCTGACTTCCCGCGAGGAGATCATCGCGGCCCTGCGCGGTGCTCTCGACCGGGACACGGCCCGCTGGGGTGTCCGGGTCCACCGCGTCGAGTGCAAGGTGGGCGCGCCGCCCGCCTCCCTCCGGGGCCCGACGGTGAAGCGGGTCGGAGCCGACCGGCACGGGGGTCCCGTCGTCCCGGCCGACGAGAACGGAGGGGCGCGTGGCACACCGCGGTCGCCCGTGCGGGCCGGACTCGCCCCCGGGCACCGTCCGCTGCGGCAGGATGATCCTCGCCGTATCGGCCGCTACCGCCTGACAGCGGTGCTGGGCCAAGGTGGGATGGGCACGGTCTATCTCGGCCGGTCTCCCGGGCAGCGCCTGGTGGCGGTCAAGGTCATTCGGTCGGAGCTCACCGAGGATTCGACCTTCCGGAGGCGGTTCGCCCGCGAGATCGAAGCCGCAAGCCTCGTCGGCGGGTTCCACACCGCATCAGTGGTCGACGCCGATCCCCACGGCGACCCGCCCTGGCTGGCCACCGAGTACATCCCCGGGCCGTCACTGCACGACGTTCTCAGGCAGCAGGGTGCCCTGCCCCCGAGGACCCTGCACACCCTCGCGGTCGGCGTTGCCGAAGCACTCGAACGCATCCATTCCTGCGGCATCATCCACCGCGACCTCAAACCCGGCAACATCATCGTCTCCGGTGCAGGACCCCGCATCATCGACTTCGGCATTGCCCGGGCCCTCGACAGCACCGGACTCACCAGTACCAACTATGTCGTCGGCACCCAGGGGTTCCTCGCCCCGGAACAGCTCATCGGCGGACCGATCACGCATGCCGTGGATCTCTACGCCTTCGGCATGGTGCTGTGCCATGCCGCCGGAGCCGCGCCGCTCCCGGACGGCGAATCCCTGGCATCCGCCCTCAGCCTGCTGCCCTCCCGGTTCGTCGACGTCATCACCCTGTGCCTCGACCACGATCCCCGGCGCCGGCCGACGGCCACCGACGTACTCGAACTGCTCTCCCGGAACCCGTCGACCGGCGACTGGTTGCCGCTCCCTGTACGCACGATGGTCGACCTGTACAACCCGGCGACCGGCTCGACACTCTGATCGCCCCGGCCGGGACATAGCTGCCACGGCATCTCCTCGCTCGCGCGACCAGCCCCAACATCCGGGCCTGGTCGGGCCGGTCGCCAGTCAGAGCGGCCTCGCCTGAAACCGCAGGACGCACGCGGTGTTCGCGAGGACGAACTGCCACTGCGGTCCGAAGTGCGCTGGTGCGGCGGCGATCCGGCCCGGCTCCGCGCGGGCGGAGCGGACATCGGGGCGCCGCTCGCGACCCGGGCCAGGAACGGGCCACCTCCACGGTCGCGGGACCAGGGTTGGAACACGGTCGGCCGCGAAGTGGCCGACCTGCCGCACATGCCGATGCCGGTCACGCCCGGAGAGGCGTGACCGGCATCGGCGTGTGGAGCGACCGGCTGCCCCCGTGTCACCCGATCTGGATGGCGGCGACCCTCGGCGGTCGGTTCGGGAAGGTGATGTCGGTCCAGCGTTCGATCCTCACGGAGTCACCGTTCACGTCGTAGTACGTCAGGTCGTTGTTGCCCGTGGAGATCCGGTCGACCCACCAGCCACCGAAGTCGGTCCTCCCCCCGTTCGCGTAGCAGTCGACGCTGTCACGGCCGTCGAGGTGCGACCAGATCTTCAGGAAGTCATTGCGGCCCCCGTCGCACTGGACGTGGTCGATGGCGAAGGCGTCGCCGCTCGGCAGGCCGACGGTGGCCGTGGCGGCTGCGGCGAACGCCATGGCCATGGAACAGATGGCCCTCTTGGTCTTCGAGATCACGGATTCTCCCTCGTACGAGGCCCGGGCGCGGCCCGGCGCTGTCAGTGGCGTCACGTCATGACGGAACGGTGCTCGGCCGATTCGGTGAACGGCCGACCCGCGCACCGGTCCAGCTCCTCCCGGCCGTGCCTGTTGGTGACACGGCCGCATGACCCGGACCTCAACGTAGTGACCCCCGTCCCCCGTCCGGCCGCAACACTCCGAATGCGAACCGGCGGGCCGAGACATCACCCGATCGTGGCGCTCACGTGCGGACGAGGGGCCGGGAGGGGGCTACTCCCCCCTCGGAGGTGCTCACCCGAGCGGGGAGGGCGTCGGTGCCGGGGGTGTCTCCGCCTTCCTGCACTCCGCCGGCACCGTGCGGTCGCAGGTCCTGCTCGGGCGCGTGACACGGCCTCGGTCCGACCGCCCGGCGCGGGCCCGTCGGGATGCGTCCCGGCGGGCGCGCGCCGTTCCGGGGCTCGTCGGGAGCAGGGCGGACCGGGCTACTCCGCCGTCCGGTCCGGCTCGGCGGCCGGGGCGTCGTACTCGGCGAGGGTTTCGCGGGTGAAGCCGAAGAAGTAGGTGGCCAGGAAGCCCGCGAGGTAGCCGGTGAGCAGTCCGCCGCCGTAGACGGCGGCGCCCGCGAGGAGTCCGTGCGGGCCGGCCAGCAGGGGGAAGAGGGCCCAGCCGGAGGGGCCGATGGCGGTGGAGCCCACCGTGCTGCCGAGTTGGCCGGCCACCCCGACGAAGGCGCCGCCGGCCGCGCCGCCGACGCAGGCGGTGATGAAGGGGCGCCCCAGCGGCAGGGTGACGCCGTAGACCAGGGGCTCGCCGATGCCGAGCAGGCCCGCCGGGAGGGCGGACCTGATGGTGGCCCGGATCGAGGCGTTGTGGCGCAGCCTCAGGTAGACGGCCACGGCGCAGCCGACCTGCCCGGCGCCGGCCATGGCGAGGATCGGCAGCAGGACGGTGGAGCCCTGCTGCTGGATCAGGGTGGTGTGGATCGGGATCAGCGCCTGGTGCAGGCCGAGCATGACCAGCGGCAGGAAGAGGCCGCCGAGCACGAGTCCGGCGAGCAGGCCGCCGTGGGCGAGCAGCCAGGTGGCGGCGTGGCCGATGGCGGTGGAGATCTCCCCGGCGGCGAACATCAGGCCGAAGAGCGCGGCCAGCCCGCCGAGCAGCACGGTGACGGTGGGGGTGACCAGCACGTCCAGGGCGGCGGGCACCAACCGGCGGGTCCAGCGTTCCAGGTGGACGGCCAGCAGTGCGGCGCCGAGCGCGCCCACCACGCCGCCCTGCCCGGGGGTGAGGTGGTGGCCGAAGGCCTCCACCTTGGTGACCCCCGCGTAGACGATCACGCTGGCCACGGCTCCGCCGAGCACGGGGGTGCCGCCGAACTCCTTCGCCGTGTTGTAGCCGACGAAGACGGCGATCAGGGACATGAACCCGGAGGAGACCGGGCCCAGGGCGGTGACCAGCGCCGGTGCCCAGCCGAGGTTGGCGAGGGCCCCGGCGAGACCGGCGACGATCCCGCATCCGATCAGGGCGGGGATCAGCGGGACGAAGATGTTCGCGATCCGGCGCAGCGCCAGCTTCACCGGGGTCGCGTTGCGCACCCGGGCCTGGGCCCGGATGCGCTCGCCGCGCCCGGCGAGGTCCTCGGCGGTGGGGGCGGCCGACGGCCCGGCCGCCCCGTCCTGCGGGCCGGGGGGCTCCAGGAGCAGGCGCAGCCGCGCGGTGACCCCGGCGACGGCGGCGGGCCCGAGCACGATCTGGTAGGTGTCGTCCTCGACCGTGCCCAGGACCGCCGGCAGCGCCCGGAGCGCCTCGGTGTCGACCAGGGAGCGGTCCGCCAGGCCCAGCCGCAGCCGGGTCATGCAGTGGGCGACCGAGCGGATGTTGGCGGCGCCGCCGACGAGCGGGAGGATCGCCTCGGCCACGGCGCGGTTCTTCTCGTCCGACATGCCGGGTGACGTACCCGGGTGCTCCCCCGGCTCAACCGCCTTGGTACGCGGCGGTTCTGGACCCCGTGGCCGGAGCCGGTGCGCCGGCGGCGCCGTCCGTCCGGTCCGGGAGCGGGTCGTCGTCGGATCCCGTGGTGCGCACCCGGTGCACGTACCGGTCGATGAGGTGGCGCAGCACGGTGGCGGTGGTGACGACGTCCGCCTCGGGGACGCCGTCCAGCGCGTCGGCGAGCCCGATGATGTTGGCCTGTTTCAGGCGGTCCAGCACTTCCCGCCCGCCGGGGGTGATGGCCACCTGGCGGGCCCGCCGGTCCTGGGCGTCCTGGCTGCGTTCCACCAGCTGCTGGCCCTGGAGGCGGTCGATCTGGCGGGTGACGTGGGAGGGTTTGACCATCAGGCGGTCGGCCAGGTCGCTCACCCGGCTGGCCTCCGCGCGTTCGGCGAGCGCGCGCAGCAGGTAGACGTCCGAGCGGGCGGCGGTGATGCCGGCCTTGGCGGTGCGGCGCTCGTGTTCCTGTGACCGTGTCAGCAGGTAGGCCAGGGTGGCCAGGACGTCCTCCAGGCCGTCCAGGCCGTCCGGGCTCTGCGGTCCGCGGGCGGTGGTCCGGTCGTCTTCGGCGTCTTCTTCGTCCGACATGGGGGAACTGTAGCGATCCGGTTCGGGCGGCGGCCGGGGCGGGGAACCGTGGCCGGATTTCGGACAGATTCGGCCGACGTCCGGCGCGCCCTTCCGCCACCACGGAACGCGAGCTACCGTGACGTTCAGTTAGTTGCTTTCGGCACGTAAATATGGCCCGGCTCAACTCCCGGAAGGGGATTCACTGATGGCCACCGCCGAGAAGACCCCCCGATTCACCCACCCCGCCGCCCGCGGCACCTGCCCGTTCGCCCCGCCGCCCGCCTACGACCAGGCCCGGCAGGAGGAGCCGGTCGGCCGCGTCACCCTGTGGGACGGCTCCACCAGCTGGCTGGTCACCCGCCACGAGGACGTCAAGGCGGTCCTCTCCGACGCCCGGTTCAGCTCCGACTCCACCCGGCCCGGCTTCCCGTTCATCAGCGCGGGCGCCCGGCAGCTGAACACCGGACGGCCGACCATCGTCCGGATGGACGCCCCGGAGCACACCCACTTCCGCCGGATGCTGACCGGCGAGTTCATGATCAAGAAGGTCGAGGCGCTGCGCCCGGAGATCCAGCGGATCGCCGACGAGCTGCTGGACCGGATGACCGACGGACGCTCCGGCGCCGACCTCGTCCACGAGTTCGCCCTGCCGCTGCCGTCCCTGGTCATCTGCCTGCTGCTCGGCGTCCCCTACCAGGACCACGACTTCTTCCAGGAGTGCAGCCGCGTCCTGCTGCGCCGCGACTCCAGCGCCGAGGACGTCGCCGACGCCCAGGCCAAGCTGGTCGACTACCTGGTCGGGCTCACCGAGACCAAGCGCACCCACCCCGACGACGGCATCCTCAGCCGCCTGGTGGAGCGCGGCGAGCTGAGCACCCAGCAGATCGGCGACATGGGCCGGCTGCTGCTGATCGCCGGACACGAGACCACGGCGAACATGACCGCGCTCTCCGTGCTCGCCCTGCTGCGCAACCCCGACCAGCTCGACCACCTGCGCGAGCACCCCGAATCGGCGCCCGGCGCGGTCGAGGAGCTGCTGCGCTACCTGACCATCGTGCACTCCGGCGTGACCCGGGTCGCCACCGAGGACGTCGACCTGGGCGGGGTGCGGATCGCGGCGGGCGAGGGCGTCATCTGCATGGTCAACACCGCCAACCGGGACGAGCGGGAGTTCCCCGGCGGCGACGAGCTCGACCTGACCCGCGACGCCCGCCGCCACCTGGCCTTCGGCTTCGGCATCCACCAGTGCCTGGGACAGCCGCTCGCCCGCCTGGAGTTGCAGATCGCGCTGGCCACCATCCTGCGCAGACTGCCCGAACTGCGCCTGGCCGTACCGTTCGAGGAGATTCGCTTCCGCGGCGAGATGCTCATCTACGGCGTCCACGAGCTGCCCGTCGCCTGGTGACCCGGGCTCCCCCGGGAGCCCCCAGAACCACACCAACCCACCTGCCCCTGGGCGGAGTTCACCTCCCCGGGGCACCCGCTCCGAAAGGAAGACCATGCTCGTCCGGATCGACCAGGAGAAGTGCTGCGGCGCCGGGCACTGCGTGCTCGCCGCCCCCGACGTCTTCGACCAGCGCGACGAGGACGGCATCGTCGTCCTGCTCGACGCCGAACCGCCCGCCGAGCTCCACCGGGCCGTCCAGGACGCCGCCGCCGTCTGCCCGGCCGCGGCGATCCACCTGGAGCAGGTGTGACCGCACTGCGGGAGGTGGCCGTGGTCGGCGCCGGCGCGGCCGGGCTGCACGCCGCCGAGGCGCTGCGCAGGTCCGGCTACGACGGCCGGCTCACCCTGATCGGCGCCGAGCCGGAGCCGCCGTACGACCGGCCACCGCTGTCCAAGCACCTGCTCGGCGGGCAGTGGCAGCCCGACCGCCTGGCCCTGCGCGGCCCCGAGGCGCTGGACGAGCTCCGGCTCGACCTGCGCCTCGGGGTCCGGGCCGAGCGGCTCGACCGCCGGGAGCGCACCGTGCGGCTCTCCGACGGCCGGCGGGTGCGCTGCGAGGCCGTCGTCGTGGCCACCGGGGTCCGCCCGCGCCGGCTGCCCGGCGCCGACGCACCGCGGCCCGGGGCGCACGTGCTGCGCACCCTCGCCGACGCCCTCGCCCTGCGCGAGGAACTGCGGCCGGGCACACGGCTGTTGGTGGTCGGCGGCGGACTTCTCGGCGCCGAGGCGGCGGCCACCGCCGTCGGGCTCGGCGCCGAGGTGACCTGGCTGACCTCCACCGCCACGCCGCTCGCCGCCGTCCTGGGCACCGAGACGGCCGCGCTGCTGGCCGGCCTGCACCGCGAGCACGGGGTGCGGCTCCACCGGGGCGTGGCCACCGGGCTGCTCGAACGGCTCGGCCGGGCTGCCGGCGTCCGACTGGCCGACGGCACCGAACTGACCGCCGACGCCGTGCTGATGGCCGTCGGCTCCGAGCCCGCCACCGAGTGGCTGGCCGGCAGCGGCGTCCCGCTGGACGACGGCGTGGTCTGCGACGCCTACTGCGCCGCCGGCCCCGGCGTCTGGGCGGCCGGGGACGCCGCCTCCTGGCCCGACCCGCGCACCGGCCGTCACCGGCGCCTCGAACAGCGCACCAACGCCACCGAGCAGGCCATGCACGCGGCCCGGAACCTGCTGGCCGGCCCGGACGGCGCCCGGCAGGCCTACCGGCCGGTCCCGTACCTGTGGACCGACCAGTACGGACTGCGGGTGCAGGTGTTCGGCCGGCCCGGCGGCGCCGAACGGTTCGAGGTCGTCGACGGCAGCCTGGAGGAGCACCGCTTCGCCGCCGTCTGCGTCCGCGACGGCCTGGTCACCGGCGCGGTCGGGATCGCCTCCGCCAAGGCGCTGCGCGGGCTGCGCGCCCAGGTGGCGGCGCACGGCCCGTGGCCGCCCGAGCCGGCCGGAGCCCCGGGCTCCGGCCCGGCCTGAGCCCCGGGCCGGGCCGTCCCTGGGCACGGGGACGTTCCGTCCTTGCGCACGGGCCCGGGTACGGTCCGCCGGCCGCTGCCGCCCGCCAACCGGGCGAGGCGGCGGGCGGACCGGCATGGTGCGGGGCCCCGGAGCGACCGCGCCCGGAGACTGGTGGCCCGCATCCGGCCAGGGGAGCAAGCGCATGGACGACCGCAGCCGCCGAGCCGGCCCGGGGCCCGCTCCGACCCTCGCGGTGAGCCCCCGGGCCGGTGTCCTGGGCACCGCGCTGGCCGCCGTGCTCGCCTTCTCGCTCTCCTCCGGCTCGTGGCAGTGGTTCTCCACCTACCTCGGGCTGACCCTCCTCGCGGTGGTCCTCTCCTCCACCCGCCCGCCGACCCGTGCGACGGACGCGGGAGCCGGCTACGCCCGGAGCCTGGCCGCCTACGCGCTGGTCATCGGCCTGACCGTAGCCCTCGCCCTGGCCCCCGCGATGCAGCGCTGGTCCTGGCTGTTCCCGATGCCCGGCACCCGCCGCGACTGCCCCCATCTGGGCGACTACGCGCGGCTGCAGGCGCAGGCCGCCCTCGGCGACCTCGCCGCCGGGGACGGCGCCGCGCTCGCCACCGCCCAGGACCAGCAGGCCCGGCACGCCGTCGCCGACTGCCTGTCCGCCACCACCACGCTCTGGCTGCCGGTGTACGCGCTGGCCGCGGCCCTGCTGGCCGTACTCCTCGTCCTGCTGCTGGACCGGGTCCGCGGCCGGCGGCAGCCGTCCGGGACGGCGGCGGGCTGACGGGCGGCGGCCGCGCGCGCCCACCTGCCTCCCGCCGTACCGCTCTCCCGCCGCTCCGCCGCCGGCTCTCCCGCCCTCCCGCCCTCGGCGGTCTACCGAGCGAACAGCCCTCGGACTATCGTTAGTTGGCGGAAGCTATCGAGTTCCCACTCCGACCCGCCGGCCGGCCCCGGCCCGGTCGGCCGGCAGGAGGCAGCGGTGGCGACACGACTCTCCGGCGGCGGCAGGACCGGGCGGCGGCTGTGCGGCGAACCCGTCGCATACGAGCAGCTGCCGGAGCACATCAGGGCCGCCGTGGACGCACCGTCGGGTCACTCGGGCCAGGGCACCGAGGTCTCGACGCCGGTGGTGTAGTCGACGCCGGGGACGTCCCAGCCGTACAGCTGCCGGAACTGGTTGTAGAACCAGGCGGCGCCGTCCGGCTCGGCGGCCAGCGCGCCCGCCGGGTCGGCCCACAGCTCCCGCACCCGGTCCTGCACGGCGGGGTCGAGCTCCCAGCCGTCCAGGCGGATGCGGCCCTGACCGTCCAGAGTGAGCTCCTTCGCGCCGGTCAGCTGCTCCCACAGGTCCACGGCCTGGTCGTCGGTGGTGCGCCAGCCGTCCTCGCCGAGGACGATGCGCAGCAGCGAGGTGTAGAGGGCGATGGAGGGGATGGCGGTGGACGCCTGGGTGACGGCCGCACCGGCGACGACGGTGAACGCCCGGCCGCGGTCGGCGAGCAGTTCGGTCTGCAGCTGACGGGCGGTGGCCTCCAGGTGCTCCTTGGCGGCGCCGATCGTGCCCTGCCGGTAGACCGGCGCGGTGATCTCGGAGCCGACGTAGGACAGGGCCACGGTGGTGAAGCCGGGGCCGAGCAGGTCCTCGTCGGCCAGCGCCCGCACCCACAGCCGCCAGTCCTCGCCGCCCATCACCTTGACGGTCGCCGCCCGCTCGGCCTCGTCGGCCGGGGTGAGGTCGACGGTGCCGATCTGCGGGGCGCCGTCCTCGAAGAGCAGGGACGGCGAGGTGTACGGCGAGCCGAGGGGCTTGATCACCGAGTGGTGGACCTCGCCGGTGGCCGGGTCGGTGCGCCGGGGCGAGGCGAGCGAGTAGACGAGGTAGTCGACCGGGCCGTAGCGCTCGGCGAGGAGCTTGAGCACCTCGGCGCGGGTGGCGTCCGCGTAGGCGTCGGCGTTGACGAAGGTGAAGTCTCCCCCGCTCCGCTCGGCCAGGACCGAGGTCGCGGCGGTGCGGTACCAGCCGGCGGTGGCGGTGCGCCGCTCGGTGGCGGCGGCCTCGTAGCCGACGCCGATGCCGCGGATGCCCTGGCGGCGCAGCCCGGCGAGCAGCAGCGCCTGGCCGTATCCGGCGCTGGCACCGAGGACCAGGGCGACCGGGGCCCGGCCGGCCGGCGCCGCGGGCTCGATGCGCTGCCACTGGCGGTCGACGGTCGCCGCGCTGCCGGCCGGGTGGGAGTTGACGATCAGGTAGCCCCGCTGCTTGGGAGTGATCTGCTGGATGCTCACGTGCTGGCGCCCTCTCCGATCCGGAGATCGTGATCAAGGTGTCGGTCGTCCGGAGCCTATCCGCGCCGGGGGGCACCGCCTTTGCCATGCCGTCACGGAAGATGCGGCCTCCACTTGTCGGAGGTCGTCATTGCGGCGGTGTCCCGCTTCGGGTAGCAGCCTTCCGGGCGATCATGCGTGGAGCCGGAGGACCGGCGAAAATCGCGTGACCCTGCCCGGGGCAACGGCGACACTGACGCCATGACCGGTTCCGCCCTGCCTCGACTGCTTCGACCGCGTGCCCTGGGGCCCGGAGATCTCGTGGTCATCGCATCGCTGTCCGGTCCGCTGCCGGCCGCCTACGAGCCCAACGTCGAGCGGACGGTGGTCGTGCTCGAACGGATGGGATTCCGCGTGCGTCGGGCTCCGCTCCTCGAAGCGGGACGCCGCCGTTGGTGGAGCGCGGCCACGCCGGCGGAGATCGCCGGGGAACTCAACGGTCTTCTGCGTGATCCCGAGGTGCGCGCGATCGTCGCGAGTGACGGCGGCCAGACGGCGCTCGGCTACCTCGACCTGATCGACGTCGAGGCGGTCAGGGCCGACCCCAAGCCGATCCTCGGCTACAGCGACATCTCGCTGCTGCATCTGGTGCTCCACGCGCGCACGGGGCTGGTCGGCTTCCACGCCGACATGGCCGTCCCGGGCTTCGGCGGACACTGGCAGTCCGCGTCCGTGGCGCGCCGAGCGGAACTCGAGAAGCTCTACTCCGGGTTGCTGACCGGCACCGAGGCGATCGGTGCGCTGCCCACGGGCCCGTCGTGGGAGTGCTGGCGTCCCGGTCGTGCCGAAGGGCGGCTGATCGGCGGGCTGATCAATCGCATCGTGCTGGCGCAGGCGACGCCTTTCGCGCTGCCGCTCGAACGGTTCGACGGTGCGGTGCTGTTCTGGGAGGAGATGGGCGGCCTGGCGTCGTACGTGTGGAGCTATCTGCAGGTGCTGCGGCACAGTGGCATCCTCGATCGGATCGCCGGCATGGTCGTGGGCGTTCCGCGCGAGATCGGCGGACTCGAACCCGGCGCCTCCCCGAGCCTGCGCGAGATCGTCCTCGACGTCCTCGGGAACCGTGACATCCCGGTCCTGGGCAACGTCGATTTCGGGCATGCCGGCCCGAATCTTCCGATGCCGGTCGGCATCCGTGTCGGCCTCGACGCGCAGCAGCGGACGCTGTCGCTGCTCGAACCGGCGGTAGCGCCGCACGCGACGACGGGGCCGGTCGGCTGAGCGCCACGGCTCGGTGAGCCGGCCCCGGGCAGCACCCCCCGGGGGCCGACTCACGCTCCGGTGGCGTCCTGGGGGCGGTTCAGCCGCCAGACCACGGCGGTCCCGCTGCCGGCCGGGGCCAGCGGCAGCGCGGCCGGCTCCCGCCGGAGTTCGGTGAAGCCCAGGCGGCGCGGGACGGCGGCGCTGGCGGTGTTGGCCCGGTCGTGCACGATCTCCAGGTGGTCCACCTCCGGCAGGGCGAACATCTCCTCGGCCAGGGCCGCCACCGCCCGGGTGGCGAGGCCCCGGCCGGTGGCGGCCGGGTGCAGCCAGTAGCCGACACGCCGGCCGCCGGGCCCGCCCGCGCGGACGGCCTGGCACATGCCGACCGGGGCGCCGTCCTCGGCGATCGCGTAGGTGTACACCTCGCCGCTCGCCCACCAGGTGTCGCACCGGGTGAGCAGGGCGCGGGTGTGCTCCTCGTCGTGCCGGGCCACCCACGGCTCCCAGGGCCGCAGGTGCGCCAGGGACTCCTCGATCAGCGTGAAGGCCGCCGCGAAGTCCCGTTGTCCCTGCCAGCGCCGCAGCGCGAAGGACCCGCAGTCGACGACGTTCCTCGGTCGCACCATGCCGGCCATGATCCTTTCCCGCACGGTTCGCCGCAACCACCCGCCGCCAACTGCCGTGCGGTGCAAGGCCGGTGGGCGTCAGTGTCCGCCCCGGGGTTCCTCGCAGCCGCGGCCGTCCGGGTAGCCGCCGAACGCCTCCGCCCTGGTGGAGTCGGGGATCATCGTCCCGGTCAGGCACATCCCGGTGGCCTCGACGGTGAAGCCGACCGTGGTCCGCCCGATGCCCTGCACCCGCACCTTGTCCGCCGGATAGCCGAGGCCGGCGAGCCGAAGGCGGGTGCTCTCCGGGGTGTAGTCGTTGGCCGTGCGCAGCGGTTCGAGCGCCTCCTTGACGCGCCGGACGGCCGCCAGTCCGTCGCAGCGGGTCCGGCCGTGCAACGGGAGGGGCGCCTTGAAGCCGTGGTTCTCGGCGTAGTGGTCGAGCGGCGGCGCGGGCGGGGCGGTGGGGCTCCCTGCGCGGGTGGGTGTCGGGGTCGGGGTCGGGGTCTCGCCGGGGCAGGGGAAGTCGACCGGCCCGCCCTTGGCCGTGGGCGCGGCGGTGGTCGCGGCCGTCGTCGGCGCGGCGGCGCCGGTGTCCTGGGCGGTGTCCACGTGCTTCGTCCCGCACCCCGCCGCCAGCACGGCGAGCGCCGCCAGTGCCGGTATGCCGAGGCGCCCCCGCCGGGTCCTGATCGTCGTCATCCCGCGATCATGCCCCGGGCGGCCGACCCGCGCCACCTCCGCGGCCGCACCGGTCGAACCGCCCGGCAGCGCAGGCGTGTTGTGCGGATTCCGTGCCCGCCGGCCGCGCCGCGGTGCACCGGGCGGGCGCCGGGAAGGCGCCGGAAAGGGTCGCCGGCCCGCCCGGGACCGGCGCCACCGCCACCGCCACCGCCACCGCCACCGCCACCGGAGGCTCGTTCGATGCGGACGCCCGGGCACTCGCCGCCCGTTCCGCCGTTGGAGTGCTCTGCCTCCGCCCGCCGCGACATCCGCGACGCTCGGCCGCCCCGTGCGCCGCGAGGCCCACTAGGTTCCTGCCGTGGACGAAACCAGGGCTTCGAACGGGCGCGAGCCGTCCGCCGGCGAGCGCGTCGCGACCCGCCTGGACGCACGGTTGCCGGTCACGGAGGCGGGCCGGGAGCTACTGCGCAAGGTCTTCCCGGACCACTGGTCCTTCCTGCTCGGCGAACTCGCGCTGTACAGCTTCGTGGTGCTGCTGCTGACCGGCGTCTACCTGACGTTCTTCTTCCAGCCGAGCATGAACGAGGTCATCTACCGGGGTGCCTACCTGCCGCTCGACGGCGTCCGGGTGTCCGAGGCGTACGCGTCCACCCTGCGGATCAGCTTCGAGGTGCGGGGTGGGTTGATGATCCGTCAGATCCATCACTGGTCGGCGCTGCTGTTCGCCTCCGCGATCGGTGTGCACCTGCTGCGGGTGTTCTTCACCGGGGCGTTCCGCCGCCCGCGCGAGCTCAACTGGGTGATCGGGGTGACGCTGTTCAACCTCGCGCTGCTGGAGGGGTTCTCCGGCTACTCGCTGCCGGACGACACCCTCTCCGGCACCGGCCTGCGGATCGCCGAGGGCGTCCTGCTGTCGGTGCCGCTGGTCGGCAGCTACCTCACCCTGTTCGCCTTCGGCGGCGAGTTCCCCGGCCACGAGGTCATCCCCCGGCTGTTCACCGTGCACGTCCTCCTGGTCCCGGGCCTGCTGCTGGCCCTGCTCGGGGCGCACCTGACGCTGGTGGTGGTGCTGAAGCACACCCACTGGGCCGCCCCCGGCCGCACCAACCGCAACGTGGTGGGGATGCCGTTCTTCCCCCAGTTCCTCACCCGCACGGTGGGCCTGATGTTCGCGGTGGGCGGCGTGATGGCGCTGTCGGCCTTCCTCGCCGAGGTCAACCCGATCTGGCGGTACGGCTCCTACCGCCCCGACGTGGTCGGCACGGGCGCGCAGCCGGACTGGTACATCGGCTTCATCGAGGGGGCGCTGCGCCTGATGCCGGCCACCGAGACCAGGCTGCTCGGGCACACCGTGTCGTGGAACGTGTTCCTGCCCGCCCTGGTGGTGCCCGGTCTGCTGTTCGCGGCGCTGTACGCCTACCCCTTCGTCGAACGGTGGCTCGACCCCGGGACCGGCGAGCACCACCTGTGCGACCGCCCCCGCAACCGGCCCACCCGCACCGCGCTGGGCACCGCCGGGATCACCGTCTACGCGGTGCTGCTGATCGCCGGCGGCAACGACGTCATCGCGTACGCCTTCGAGCTCTCCGTGAACGCGCTCACCGTGGTGCTGCGGACGGCCCTGGTGGTGCTGCCGCCGGTGGTCTTCGTGCTCACCCGGCGCCTCTGCCTGGCCCTGCAGGCCCGGGACCGCTCCCGGCTGCTGGACGGCGACGAGACCGGTCGGATCGACCAGTCGCACGACGGCGGTTTCTCCGGCCACCGCCGCCCGGTACCCGAGGCCGAGCGGTACGTGCTGCTGGCGCGCTCCGCGGCGGATCCGGTCACGGCCCTTCAGGGGGCGCCGCGGCACGAGCGGGTACGGGCCGCGGTGAGCTCCTGGTTCCACCGCGACCGGGTCGAACTCCCCTCCACCGAGCGGGAGTCGGAGCGGATGGCGGCCGTCCTCACCGCCCCGGCGCACCCCGCTCCACCGGCCGTCCTGGCGCCCGCACCCACACCGGGCGGCCCGCTCCGGCGGCTGCTGCGCCGGTTCAGCCCGCGTCCTGGTCGCGGTACTGGAAGATGAAGCCGGCGACGGCGAACGCGACTACCAGGGCGCCGACGACGATCAGCCACCGGGCGAAGACCAGTCCCAGGGCGAAGACCGTCACACCGACCGCCGCGAGGACCGGACAGCCGCTGCGGGCCGGGAAGAACCCCACCGGCCCGGCAGCCTCGGCGATCTCGGCCTCCTTGCGGTCCTGCGCCCGGCCGCCGCCCAGCCGCCGGTGCTGGACGAACCAGAACAGCGCGACCAGGCCGGACATCAGGAACGCCACCGCCAGGATCGCCTTGCCGGCCGGCTCCCGGGCCCAGAGGCCGTAGACCAGTCCGGTCACCGCGAAGAACGCCGTCATGATGGCGAACAGCCATCCCTCCGCCTTCACCGCCCGCTCCCCCGCCCGCCTGAACGGCCGTTCGGCACACCGGCGTTGCCGCTCGACGGCTCCTCCGACGGCACCTCCGGATGGTGCAGGTCGAAGGCCGGCGACTCGGAGCGGATCCGGGGCAGCGCGTGGAAGTTGTGCGACGGCGGCGGGCTGGAGGTGGCCCACTCCAGCGACCGGCCCCAGCCCCACGGATCGTCCTCGGCGACCTTCTCGCCGTACCTGGTGGTCCGCCAGACGTTGTAGAAGAACGGCAGGTTGGAGATCCCGAGCAGGAACGAGCCGATCGAGGCGCAGACGTTCAGGGCCGTGAAGTCGTCCACCGCCAGGTAGCTCGCGTAGCGGCGCGGCATCCCCTGGGCGCCGAGCCAGTGCATCACCAGGAAGGTGGTCTGGAACCCCGTGAACAGGATCCAGAAGTGGACCTTGCCCAGCCGCTCGTCGAGCATCTTCCCGGTGAGCTTCGGCCACCAGAAGTAGAAGCCCGCGAAGGTGGCGAAGACGACCGTCCCGAACAGTACGTAGTGCAGGTGGGCCACCACGAAGTAGCTGTCGGTGACGTGGAAGTCGATCGGCGGCGCGGCCAGCAGCACCCCGCTCAGCCCGCCGAACAGGAAGGTCACCAGGAAGCCGATCGACCAGAGCATCGGGGTCTCGAAGGACAGCGAGCCGTTCCACATCGTCCCGACCCAGTTGAAGAACTTCACCCCGGTGGGCACCGCGATCAGGAAGGACATCATCGAGAAGAACGGCAGCAGCACCTGGCCGGTGGCGAACATGTGGTGGGCCCACACCGACATGGACAGCGCGGTGATGGCGATGGTCGCGCCGATCATGCCGTAGTAGCCGAACAGCGGCTTGCGGCTGAACACCGGGATGATCTCGCTGATGATGCCGAAGAACGGCACCGCGACGATGTACACCTCCGGGTGGCCGAAGAACCAGAACAGGTGCTGCCACAGCAGCGCCCCGCCGTTCGCCGCGTCGAAGGCGTGCGCGCCGAACTTGCGGTCCGCCTCCAGGCAGAGCAGTGCGGCGGTCAGCACCGGGAAGGCCAGCAGCACCATGACGGAGGTGAACAGCACGTTCCAGGTGAAGATCGGCATCCGGAACAGCGTCATGCCCGGCGCCCGCAGGCAGGTGATGGTGGTGATGAAGTTGACCGACCCGAGGATGGTGCCGAGGCCGGCCACCACCAGGCCGAGCGCCCACAGGTCCCCGCCCGCCCCGGGCGAGAACAGCGGCCCGTTCAGCGGCGCGTACGCGAACCAGCCGAACGAGGGCGCGCCCCCGGTGGTGAGGAAGCCGCTCAGCACCATCAGCCCGCCCAGCAGGAAGGCCCAGTAGGTGAAGGCGTTCAGCCGGGGGAAGGCGACGTCCGGCGAGCCGATCTGCAGCGGCATGATCGCGTTGGCGAACCCGGCGAAGGTCGGGGTGGCGAACAGCAGCAGCATGATCGTGCCGTGCATGGTGAACAGCTGGTTGTACCGCTCGTTCGACAGCAGCCCGGTGTCCGGCCCCATCAGCTGGGCCCGCATCAGCAGCGCGAGCACGCCTCCGACCAGGAAGAAGCCGAAGGCCGTCGCCAGGTAGAGGTTCCCGATGACCTTGTGGTCCGTGGTGAACAGCCAGCGCAGCAGCGTGCTGCCCTGCCGGACCCGCGCCCGGGTGCGGTCCTGCGCCCGGGGCGGCGCGGTGGACGAAGCGCTCATGGAACCTCCGCAGCGGAGCCGGTGACGCCCCCGTCGCGGCGCCGACCCCCTCCCCGGCCCGGCGGAGGGCCCGCCCTCGCACGCCATCGCCGACCCTAGCGGCGGCGGCCCCGGCCGCCGGGGCGCCACGCGGTACGGCCCTTCGACCGGGCGCGGCGCCGTCCGGGGCTTCGGGCTCAGCGCTCCCGCAGGTCGGGGACCACCTCGCGCAGCCGCTCGGCGCCGAGCGCGCCCGCCCGCAGCAGGACCGGCACCTCGCCGGTGACGTCCACGATCGAGGAGGGCACGGCGGCCGCGGTCGGGCCCCCGTCTAGGTAGACGGCCACCGAGTCGCCGAGCATGCCCTGGGCGGCGTCGCAGTCCTGCGGCGAGTCGTGCCCGGTCAGGTTCGCGCTGGAGACGGCCAACGGTCCGGTGGCGTTGAGCAGTTCGATGGCGACCGGGTGCGCGGGCATCCGCACCGCGACCGTCCCGTTGGTCTCGCCGAGGTCCAGCTCGACCGACTCCAGGTGGCGGGCGACCACGGTCAGCCCGCCCGGCCAGAACTCCTTGACCAGCTGCCGGGCGCGCTCCGTCACCTCGACCAGCCCGTCCAGCGCCTCCGGGGAGCCGACCAGCACCGGCGAGGGCATGTTCCGGCCCCGGCCCTTGGCCCGCAGCAGGCGGTCGACCGCCTCCGGTGCGAAGGCGTCGGCGCCCACGCCGTACACGGTGTCCGTGGGCAGCACGACCAGCTCACCGCGGCGCACCGCGGCCACGGCCTCGCGCAGCCCGGCCGCGCGCTCGGACGGGTTCGAGCAGTCAAAACGACGAGTCATCAGGGGTCTCCACCAGCGGGCCGCGGGCCCGCACCGTTCCTCCGGCCCGGCCACCTCTCCGACCGGACACGTCCTGGTCAGCCTACCCGTCCCGGCCCCGCCGCCCGGCCGGGCCCGGGTCCGGCCGGCTCGGTCGCCTCCGCCGCTCGGGTGGCGCGGGGCGGGAGCGCCGTAGCGGGCCGTGGTCCCCGGGGGCGGGCCGTGGTCCCCGGGGGCGGGCCGTGGCGGGCGGACGTAGGTTGCGGACATGACCAGTGACGAGACCGTCCCGGGCGTGGGAGTGCGCCCGCTGGACGAGGTGTTCGCCGCGATCGACAAGGTCAACCGGCACCCGCGGCCCTGGACCGGCTTCGAGCACGGCGTGCTCGGCGCCTACCGGTGGGCCGCCGGCGCCCAGGTCGCGGCCCCGGTCACCGCCGCGGCCACGGCCGCCGCGACGGCCGGCGCCACCGGTCCGTGCCACGCCCAGCTGCTGGCCGAGTGCCAGGCCGCCGCCGTCCACCTCCACCGGGTCCGCGCCCAGGGGTCGGACCACAGCTACGTGCTCGGCGTCCACCGGGCCCTGGCCTGGCTCTGCGGACTGCACGAGGACCGCCCCTGAGCGGGGCGGTCCGGTGCGTCGGGCGGCCAGCGCACGGCACTGAACAGGGGTCAGCCCGGGTCAGTAGTAGTGCCGGCGGCCGCCGACGGCGTGCCCGAGTGCCCCGGCGACCCACAGGACCAGACCGATCGCGACCAGCACGATGCCGATGGTCCACAGGATCCAGATGCCGGTGACGAAGCCGATGATGAGCAGGATGACACCGAGGACTGTCACGAGGGTCTCCAGGGTTGACGGGTGGCTGGCGACGGGGGCGGCCTCGTCGGCTCGAACCGGCCTGGGCCTTCCCCGGGGAGCGGGCCGGTCCCGCCCGGCCCGGCTCCACACCCCACGCGTGTACCGCGCCGCCGCCCGGGCAAACAACCGGCCCGTCATTCCCTCTCAGCGCCGGTGGCGGCCGCGCCGGCGGCGGGGCGGGGCGGCCATCCGGGGCGCGGGCAGGAAGAGCCGGGCCAGCTCGCGGCCCAGGTTGACGCCGATGGCGAGGGCCATCGCCATCGCGCCGGCCCGCCCGATGCCGCTCAGCCCGACCTCGGGCTCGCCCCGCACGAAGGCGAGCATCCCGAAGTACAGCACCGAGCCGGGCAGCAGCGGCCCCAGCGCGGCGGTGATGTGCGGCAGCGCCGAGCTACCCCGGCAGCGCGCCATGAGCTGGCCGGACAGTCCCACCAGCCCCGCCGCCAGGCCGGTGGCCAGGATCGGCTCGCCGCCCGCGTTCACCAGCACCCCGTACGTGGTCCAGCCGGCCGCGCTGTTCAGCAGAACCGCCGGCAGGGTGCCCGGCTCGGTGTTCAGCAGCACCGCGAACGCCAGGGTCAGGAGCACCGCGGCGGCGAGCTGCAACGGCGGGTTCACCGCCCCGGTCGGGACGTCCTGGGCGGCCAGGTCGGCGCCGTTGTTGACGCCGACGTAGAGCACCGTCATCACCCCGATCACCACCCCGGCCATCAGGTACAGCGCTTCGAGCAGCCGGGCGGCGGCGGTGAGGTAGAAACCCGCCAGGCCGTCCTGGGCCGCCGCCACCATGGGCCACCCCGGCAGCACCGCGTACAGCCCCCCGGTGATCACCACCGATCCACGCAGGTGCAGCCCGTTGAACGACAGCAGGATGCCGATCACGGCGGCGGGCACCGCCGCCACCACGAACTGGTAGAAGGCCGGGAGGTCGTGGCGTGCCACCAGCGCCGAGAGCCGCTCGCCCGCCAGCGCGGCGACGACGGCGCTGGCGAACACCAGCCAGGCCCGGGCGTCGGCCCGGCCGCCGATCAGCAGGGTGGCGGCCCCGGCCATCCCCCCGCAGCAGAGCACGAACAGCCGGCCCGAGTAGCGGCGGCTGTGCCGGCGGGCCGCCACCAGCCGGCCGTGCGCCTCCCGGACGGCCATCCCGCCCACCGTGATCTCGATGACCAGCCGGAACACGGCCGCCAGCCGCGCGTAGTCGACCGCCGGGCGGCGGACCGAGCACTCGGCCGTCAGCGAGGGCTCCGACGGGCCGGGCTGGTACGAGATCGCCACCCGGGTGAAGGTGACCTGCGGGTCGCACGGGTGGAGCCGGTAGGCGTGCGCGACCGCGAGCATGGCCGCCTCGACGTCCTCCGCGGCCTCGCCGCTGGCCAGCAGCAGCTCGCCGACCAGCAGCGCGAGCTCCAGCACCTGCGCCGGTTCGACACCCGCCGGCGGCTCCGCGCCGGCCCCCTCCGGCCCGGGCTGCCGATCGGCCGTCGGGGTGCGCAGCAGCGGCAGCATCATGTCGGGCCAGGGGGCCGCGGTGCCGTCGCCGTCCGGTCCGGACCGGGCGCTCGTCTCGCGCCGTCCGGGCGCGGGGGCCTGCGGCGGCACCCGTCCGGGCCGGGTGGGCCGCCCTTCCGGGCCGGCGGGCGCGCCGAGCTGCTCGTGTTCCGTCATCGCGACTCCCTGACCCCACCCCCTCCGTCAACAACGTGCAGCCGTTCAACTACCCGGAGTGACGCTGCGGCGAACGCGCCACACCCGGCACACCCGTACGGACCGGAGCACGACCCGCCGTACACGCCCCGTCGCCCCGCGCGTGCCGACCTCGGGGGCGGGGCCGACCGGCCGCCGGGCTCCCGGACGGTGCACAAGGAGCGCGCCAGGCTTGGCGAGTCGAGGACCGCCGGCCGGAGTTCGACCCACGACATGTCCTCCGGCCGGCGCGGCGGACAGCGCTCGCACCGGGGCGCCCGGGGCCCGACCTACGACCAGCTGTACAACGAGGCCAGGCAGCGCGGCATCAAGGGCCGCTCCACGATGAACAAGAGCCGGCCGGCGCACGCGCTCGGCCGCTGAGCGGCGCGCGCCACCCCAGGAGGTGCCCCGATGACCGTCCCGATGCCCCCGGATCCGGACACCCGGCCGGCCCCCGGCCCCGGTCCCGACCCCACGCCTCGGCCGGGCGAGCCCGATCCCGCGCCGCCGCCGATCCCGCCGTTCCCGCCGTTCCCGCCGCCGGAGCCGCTGCCGGACCCCGACCCGCCACCGCTTTCCCAGCCGCACGCCGGGCAGGCCTGAGGCCTCGGCGCGGTACCGCCGATGCCGGTCGGGGCGGCAGCGCGGGCGGTCAGAAGCGCGGGCGATCAGAAGCGCGGTGCCAGCAGGCCTTCCAGCTCGGCTTCGAAGAGCAGTGCGGGCCGGAAGCCCATACCGGTGAAGTGCCCGGCGAGCTCCAGTGACAGCACGCCGTGCAGGCGGGTCCAGAAGGCCAGGAAGCGGTGCAGCACCTCGGGCGGGGCCGGCTGATCGCCCGCCCAGCCCCGATGGCCCAGCAGGTGGGTGGCGAACGGCGCCTGCGGGATCTCCGGCCCGGCCGGGGCGAGCGCCGCGCAGGCGTCGACCAGCGTCCGCATCACCTCGTCGGCGATGGCGGTGGTGTCCTCCGGTGCGCGGTAGCCGGGCACCGGGGTGCCGTAGATCAGGAAGTACCGCTGGGGGTCGGCCAGCGCCCACTCGCGCAGGACGTGGGCGAGCCCGGCCAGGTCGGCGCCCTCGGCTGCGGCCGCGCCGAGGGTGTCGGCGAGGCTGCGGTACGCGTCCCGGACGAGTTCGGTGATCAGCTCGTCGCGGCCGGCGAAGTAGCGGTAGAGCGCCGGGCCGCTCAGGCCCATCCGCTTGGCGATCGCGTTGACGGAGAGCGCCGAGGCGCCGGCCGTGGCGATCTGGTCCCAGGCGTGCGCCTTGATCTCCTCGCGCACCTGGGCCCGGTAGCGCTCGCGCGGGGTGTCCGCGCCCGTCCCGGCCATGCTTCGCCCCGCCCCCCGAGTCACCCGACTACATGTTCACGCTTCCGTTAGAAGGTATCACGGAACCTGTTGACCCCTCAGGGCTCGGGGAGTTACAACTTCTAACGAAGGCGTGAGCATCTAGCTTGCGGCGACCGTGCCGCTCCCGACGGCCGACCAGTGAATGGGGAGTTCCATGTCCGCCACCCGCACCACCGGCACCCGCAGCATCCGCACCACCGGCATCCGCAGCGCCCTCCTGACCGTCCCGCTCGCCCTCGGCCTGCTCGGCACCGTCGCCGCGCCGGCCGGGGCCGCCACCGCCCACCGCCCCGGCTCCTCGCTCACCTGCCGCGGGGCGGGCGTCGACCCCGACGCCCGGGTCCGCTACCGGACCGGGACCGTGATCCACGCGCCACTGCGGACCGTCTGGCGGCTCCAGACCGACGTGGAGCGCTGGCCCGGCTGGCAGGCCCCGGTGCAGAGCGCCGAGCGCCTCGACGGCGGCCCGCTGCACCCGGGTTCGGTGTTCCACTGGACCACCCCGCTGCCCCCGAACCCCGCCTCGACCGACCCCGTCCTGGAGATCACCTCCACCGTCCGGCAGCTGCGGCCCGGCTCCTGCATCCGCTGGACCGGCCCGGCGGTCGCGACCGGCCTGCGGATCGACGGCGTGCACGTGTGGAACTTCACCGAGGTGCCCGGCGGCGTCCTGGTGCGCACCGAGGAGACCCACACCGGCCCCCAGGTCGACGCCAACGTCCCCGCCGCCACCGACATCCTCCGCCAGGGCCTCGAAGGCTGGCTGCACGACCTGAAGACCGCCGCCGAGGCCGGCGCCGCCCAATAGCACCGCCGCGCCGGCGAACCGCCGGGCTTCCCCGCGCGGGATCGGGACCCGGAAGAGCCCGGCCACGCACGGAAGTCCCCGGGCCGCGCATGGAAGCCCCCGACCGGGGCAGACGCCGCCCGGGGCGGACTTCGCCCCCGTCGACGAGAGGAGGCACCCGCTGTGGGTACCGAGAAGAAGCTGCACAACATGGCGGAGAAGGCGAGCGGCAAGGCCAAGGAAACCGCCGGGCGGGCCACCGGCGACCGCTCGACCGAACTCAAGGGCAAGGCCGAGCAGGTGAAGAGCGACCTGAAGCAGGCCGCGGAGAAGGTCAAGGACGCGGGCAGGCATTGACCCGGCACCCGGCGGTCGCCCCGGGCGGCCACCGGGTGTCCGCGCATCCACCGCACCCCGCAGAGGAGTCGGATCCCGTGAACGACCAGCACGAACCAGTCCCCAGGGACTCCCCGGTCCCGGTCGAGACCCCCGAGTCCCGGATGACCGGCGAAAGCGCGCCGCGGTCCGGACACGAGGAGGAGAAGGGGCGTCAGCAGGGCGCCGAGTCCGAGACCACCGCGCCGGCCCACGACCCTGACCCGCACGAGCCGCCGGACTGAGCAACTGCCTTGCGCCGCAGTTGCGGTGACCACAGGTTCGCCCGTTCCCGTTGCGGCGGGGGTCACCCACCGGCGGACCGAAGCCGGGCCGACCGACACCCGGCCGGACCGACCCCGGCCAACGGCTCCGGACGCCCGCTCAGGGGGCGAGCAGCCCCTGCCGGCCCGCGTACTCCCCGAGGCCGTCGGCCGTCTCACCGGCCCAGCCGACGAAGCCGTCGGGCCGGACCAGGAAGACGCCGGTGCCGTACGCCGCGTAGGCCGGGATGCGGACCACCGGGGCGGTGACGTCGGGCAGCGGCGCGTCCGTGCCGACGGTGAGCAGCGTCCAGTGCGGCCCGCGGAAGGCGTCGAACAGCCGGACGCCGCCCCGCCGGCCGTCCGGGGCGCGGTCGCCGGCCCGCAGCGCGTCCGCCGGGAGGTTCCGGCGGGTCTCCACCGAGAGCGTGGACTCCCGGTAGCCGAGGCCGAGTTGCTGGGTCGCCCGGCCGCGGCGCTGCTCGCCGCGGTGGACCCGGGTGGAAAGCTCCAGCATCGCCGCCGCGTTGCTGCGGCGCTCCTCCTGGTAGCTGTCGAGCAGTTCCTCCCCCGCTCGTCCGGCCAGCACCGCGGCCAGCTTCCAGCCCAGGTTGTAGGCGTCCTGGACGCTGGTGTTCAGGCCCTGCCCGCCGGCCGGCGAGTGGACGTGCCCGGCGTCGCCCGCGAGGAACACCCGGCCCGCGCGGAAGCGGTCCGCGAGTGCCGCGCGCGGGCGGAACTCGGAGATCCAGCGCAGTTCGGTGACCTGCTCGGCGGTCAGGTGGGAGCGGGCCGCGACCACCTCGCGCAGTCCGTCGAGGGTGAGGTCGACGGCCGCGCCCTCCGGGAACCGGGCGACCAGCTGGAAGTCCTCGGTACCGCCGAGCGGGCAGATCGCCAGCAGCCCCTCGGCGGACCGGAACACGTGCCAGTGCTCGCGGCCCAGGCCGTCGATCCGGACGTCCGCGACCAGCATCGGGTCCGGGTCGACGGTCTCGCCGGTCATCCCGATGCCGAGCAGCCGCCGCACCGTCGAGCGCCCGCCGTCCGCCGCGACGACGTACCGCGCCCGGACCGGGCCGCCGGCGGCGAACTCGGCGGTCACGCCCTCCTCGTCCTGCGTCAGGCCGACCAGCTCCCGGCCGAACGCGGCCTCGCCGCCCAGCTCGCGCAGCCGCCCGTACAGCACCTGCTGGGTGCGCCACTGGGGCAGCATCAGCGTCTCGGTGTACGGCTCGGCCTCGGAGGGCTCGGTCGGGTCGTACATCCGGTGCTCGCCCTGGGGTTCGCCGTCCTGCCAGATCAGGTTGGGCGGGTAGTGCCCCGCCACCGCGCGGACCCGGTCGAGCACGCCGAAGTCGTCGAACACCTCCAGGGTGCGCGGCTGGAGACCCTTGCCGCGCGAGCCGGGGAAGAGTTCCGCGCCGCGCTCGACCACCAGCGCGGCGACGCCGTGCCGGGCGAGGTCCAGCGCCAGGGCGAGTCCGGTGGGCCCGGCACCGACGACCAGGACGTCCGTGTGCATGCCGCGAGAAGTCACGGCAACCTCCTTAACGTTGTTAAGTAGCCGTTGCCGACAGCCTGCACTTAACGGCGTTAAACTGTCAACCGTGACCCCGCAGAGAACCCCCAAGCTCGACCGCGCCCAGGTCGTCGACACCGCGCTGAACCTGCTGAACGAGGCCGGCCTGGACGGCCTGACGCTGCGCGCCATCGCCACCCGGCTCGACGTCAAGGCACCCGCGCTGTACTGGCACTTCAAGGACAAGCAGGCGCTGCTCGACGAGATGGCGACCGAGATGATGCGCCGCATGACCGGCCTGGCGGGGGAAGGCCCGCCTGCGGGCGACTGGCGGGAGAGCTACCTGAGGACGATGCGCACCCTGCGCGCCGAGCTGCTGCGCTACCGCGACGGCGCGAAGGTCTACAGCGGCGCCCGGTTCACCGACACCAGCTACGCGGCCGGCCTGGACGCCTCGCTGCGCGTGCTGGTCGAGGCCGGCTTCACCCCGACGGCCGCCACCCGGGCCTGGCAGACCGCCTACAGCTTCACCATCGGCTACGTCATCGAGGAGCAGGCGATGGGCCCCAACCCCTTCGACGGCGAGGAGGGCTACGACGTGGACGCCCGCGCCGAGCGCCTGGCCGCCCACCCCCTGGCCGCCGAGTCGGGCCGGGTGATGTTCCAGGACTTCGACGAGGGCTTCGAACAGGGCCTGGCGGCGATCCTCGCCGGGGTCGAGGCCACCCTGCTCGGCTGACGGCTCCGGCCCCGCCGTCGCGCACCGGCGCCCGCCGCGCCGTACCGGAAGACGACACCGCCGGGCCCGCACCAGGGCCCGGCGGTGTCCGTGCTTCGGAGGAGTTTCGACGTGGTGCGGTCGAGCGCGGCCGAGCGCGGTGAACGCGGTCGAGCGCCGTGGAGCGCGGTCAGGCGGTCATGAACTCGCCCGCCCGCAGCGCCCGCCGCACGATCCGAACATCCCCGACGTACCCGTGGAAGACCTTGTCCAGCACCCCCGCGTACGCGTACCCGCCCAGCATCCACGGCCGCCCCAGGGTGGTCAGTCCGACCGCGGGCGTCGCCGGGTTGCGCGCCACCTCGCAGCCGTCGACGTACATCCGGCTGAGCTTCCCGTCGTTGACCACCGCGACGTGCCACCACCGGTCCAGCGGCAGCTGGTGGCCCCAACAGGTCGACGCCCCGGTCTGGTTGAGCGGGTAGACGCACCACTGGAGGGCCGGCGCCTCGGAGACGCTCAGCGTGGCCACCGGCTCGTCGGCGTCCGTCCCCGGCCCGCTCCTGCCCGCCTCACCGGCCGTCCCCCACCGGCTGAGCAGGGCGGACCAGCGGCTCTGCGCGGAGTCCCAGTCGGCGGGCAGCTTGAAGAAGGCCTCGACGGTGAACCCGCGCTCGAAGGTCTCCCGGTTCAGCGGCGCGGTGGGCACGGTCTGCAGGTAGCCGCCGCGCACCGGCGAGCGGGTTCCCTTGAACAGCAGACTGCCGTGGCCGGGCTGGTCCGGGTGGTGCTCGGCGGACCAGCTGAGCGCGCCCTCGGGCGTGCCGGGGGCACCCTGCCAGAGCAGGTCGTTGCCCTGCCCGCTCAGGTCCTTGACGATCTGCTGCGGGGAGACGGCCGTGCCGTCCCCGCCGCCGTCGAACCGCCAGTAGGCCACCGTGTCGCGCACCAGCAGCTCGCCCGCCCGGCGCGCCGGGCGCTGCGGGACGGGCGCGAAGCCGGCGAACCGGCGGTCGAAGTCGATCGTGAGCGAGAAGCGGTCCACGTCCGAGGTCAGCTCGACGTGCTGGGCCGCCAGCGCGTTGCGCTCCTCGGCCGCGATCTGCTGGATCCACGGCGAGAAGGTCGACACGTCGACGGTGTTGCGGTCGAGATCGAAGCGGTACGCCCGGATCATCGCCGCGCCGCCGTAGTAGCGGTCCTGGTAGTTGGTGATGTGGACGTGCACGTCGTGGCCGGCCTTGTTCTTCAGCACGGTGCGGCCGGGCGGCCAGTAGTGCCCGTTGACGGTCAGGAAGATCTGGTCGTTGCCGTCGACCAGCCGCTCCCAGAGCCGCTTCCCGTTGTCGGAGAGCTCGGCGCGGCCGCTGTCGTCGGCGTACGCCAGGTCGTGGGTGGTCAGGATCACCGGGACCTTCGGGTTGGCCGCGATCACCCCGTTCGCCCAGGCGAAGCCCGCGTCGGAGAGCCGCCAGTCCAGCGAGAGCACCATCCAGTCGCGGCCGGCCGCCCGGAACACGTGGCAGGTGTTGTAGCCGTCCGGGCTGGACCCGCGGTACCCGGCGGTGCGGGCGGCCCTGGCCTTGCTGAAGGTCTCCAGGTACGGGGTGCTGCCGCGCTGGTCGTCGGTCGAGGAACGGACGTCGTGGTTGCCGGCGAGCACCCCGTAGGCCGCGCCCGCTTCGTCCAGCAGGCCGAACACCTTGGTGACGGCGGCGAACTCGACGGCCAGGCCGTTCTCGGTGACGTCCCCGAGATGGGACAGGAAGACGATGTTGTCGTCCGTCCCGTCCTCCCGGTTGACCCCGCCGTCCAGCACGTGGCGGACCGAGGCCTCCAGCGGCGCCGGGTGGATCCGGTCCTGGTCGAACAGGTACTGGGTGTCCGGCATGACCACGACGGTGAACTGCCGGGCGTCCGGGTCCGGCTGCCAACGCCCCTTCCCCCCGGCCTTCTTCGGCTTCTTCCCGGCCCCGCCGGCCTGCTCGGCCCCACCGCCCTGCTCGGGCCCGGCCGCCTGCGCGGGCACCGCACCGAGCAGGCCGAGACCGGCGGTACCGACCCCGGCGCCCACCAGACCGGCCCCGCGCAGGAATCGGCGCCGACTGGCCGCGGCCGGCCCCTCCCCGTCGAGGTCGGCGGTCCGCGGGCAGCCGCACTCGTGCTCGGTCGCCTGGATGTCGTGCATGTTCGCTCCCGGAAGTGGTGTGGGCCCCGACGGTAGGCACCGGGAGCAGTCGTGGATCATCGGCCGGGCCAAGCCCCGTTGAACAGCGGCCGAATCCACCGGGCGCCGGCGCCGCGATGGTCCCGCGCGGGCACCCGCGCGACCGCGGCCCGGCGCCGCGCGCCCGGGCGGGCCGGCAGCCGGTCGAAGGCCGGAGACGGCGATCTCGCCCTCGGGCCGGATGCGATCGGCCGGCCCTCGCCGTACCCGTGGCCGGCCACGGGTACGGCGGTGTCCGGCAGATCGACGTCGACGGCTCCCGGTCCGGCGCCGTCACCATCCCCGGGCAGGACCTCGCGCACGCGGGAGCCGTCACGTGGGACGGGAGCGCCACCGGGTCCGTCACCGTGGGCGGGCAGGACTGACCGAGCCGGGCCCCGGACAGTCGCGGGACCCGCCGAGTGCCGGGCCCGTGGGACCGGGTGTCGCCCTGACAACTCGCCGACTACGCGCTACTCGGCCGAGGTCTCTCTCTTCGCGGGTGCCGCCGGGATCCACAACATCGCGATCCTCGCCTCCGACCGCCGCCGCGGGTACGGCGGAGCCATCACCCTGGCCACGCTGCGCGCGGCCCACGACGCGGGCTACCGCACCGCGGTCCTGCAGGCGTCCCCGGACGGGGAACCCGTCTACCGCCGTCTCGGATTCCAGGCCTGCGGCCGGTTCACCGGGTACGCAGTCACCCCCTGAGCCCTCCGGCCGGGCCGGGGACAGCGGACAGCACCCACCCGGCCTCGCGGGACTCGCGCCGTCCTCGGACGCAGGAGAGGGCCTTCCGCCGACGCCGGTCAGGGACGCGGACCGGAAGGGCTCGTCCCTTCATGCCTGCTTCCGCCCAGCAGCGCATACCCGCAAAACTCCGGACCGCCGCGGCCGGGTCGACGGTCGGTGGTCCGGCTGTCCGGCTGCGGCTCGACCAGCGCCTACCGGCACCCGCCGACGTGTACCGGCGCCGGGCGCGGGTAGGCGCACCGACGGAACACCACCGATCGACTCCGTTCGGGGGTCGTCATGTCCGTACAACGCAGACCGAGCGTGCAGCACGGCGGCGGGGCCCGTCGCCGGAGCGGCGAGCGCCACGACTTCCCGCACACCTCGCAGGGCCCCGGCCGGACGACGCCGCAGCTGCGGCCCGAGGAATCGGTGCGCCAGGGCACCGAGCCGGTGACCGCCCGTTCTGACCTGGAGCTGCGGCGGCTGCTGTCCCGGGTCTTCCTGGTCCTGTTCGTCGGCGGGACGGTGGCCTTCGCCGTGCTGGCCGCGCTGGCCGGCCCGGGCCCCGCGCCCAACCGGGGGACCTACGCCTTCTTCGCCGCCCTGTGCGCCGGGTTCGCCGCCCTCGCCGGACTCGACCTGCTGGTGATCCGGCGCCGCCTGGCCGCCGGCCAGGGCCGCGACCGGACCGGTGCCCCGGGACGCCCGGGGGCCGAGCGTCGGGGCTCCGACCAGCAGGAGTGAGCCGGTGCCCGCACCGGGCCTGACCACCACCGGCCCACAACCATCCCACCGGGTCTGGCCCGGTGGCCGTTCGGCAGAGCCCGGGTTTGCATGGACTCACCGAGCCCCCAGCGATCCGGAGGTAGCGCCGTGTACGAGATGTGGGCCGAGCACGACCCGGCGGTCTCCCCGCCCGCCGTGGTGTGGCACGTGGTGGCGAAGGACGACGCGTCGTCCTCGCTCTGCGGGCGGTTCCTGGAGCCCTCCCAGCGCGTCGTCCCGGCAGCGGACGGTGCCGGTGCGGCCGGGCCGGACCGGTACTGCGACCCCTGCCTGGTCACCGTGCGCGAGGCCTTGGCCGCCACCACGCGGTGACCGTCCGTCGCGACGCCCGCCCGCGTCGCCTCCGCTCCTCCATCGCCTTCGTTGCGGCACGCATCGCCTTCGTTGCGGCACGCGTCCCGGCCTCGTGCTCAGGGCAGCGGCACCGCCATCAGGCACGGGTGCCGGCTGCCGGCTCCGGGAGAATCCAGGACGGTGGCCACCCCGCTGGCGATCTCCACCCGCAAGTCGCCTTCCGCACTCTCCCAGACCAGGCCCCCGTCGGGCCCCACGATCTGCGTCTCGTGCACGACGACCGAGCACAGTGGGGCGTGCCCGCCGATCGGGCCGGGGAGCGTCACCGCGTAACGGCGCGTGAGGCTTCTCATGTCTGCCTCCTTCTCCCCCCACCCTGCGTCATCGATTCTCCCCACATCCGACCGCTTGTACACGGAGGGCCACTGTCCTCCCGAGGGAGACCGGTGCCGCTTCGCGCCTGCCCCGGCCCCGCGCGTTTACACCCGGCAGACCGCCCGTGGGAGTGAACGGCGCCGAACCGGACCGGCGGCCCGGGCCGCTGGGCAGCCGCCGTCCCCGGGTGCCGGCCCGCCGGACCCGGGCGGGAGCGCCGGCCCGGGGCCCGTCCCCGTCCGGGGAGCACGTCCCCTCCGGCCTGCGGACGGCGGCCGGGTACACCTGGCGGCTGGCGCTGCTCGGACTCTTCGCCTACCTGGTCGTCGACGTCCTCGCCCGGCTCCAGCTGGTGGTCGTCGCACTGTTCGTGGCCCTGGTCATCACCTCCGTGCTGCGTCCGTTGGTCGACCTGCTGGCCCGGGGCACGCCGCGCTCGCTCGCCGTCGTGATCGCCTTCCTCTGCACCCTCGTGCTGGTCGGCGGGGTGCTGGCGCTGGTCGGCACGACCGTCGCCGACGAGTGGACCCGGCTGGGGAACGAGCTGCGCGGCGGGCTCTCCCGGATCGACCGCTGGCTCACCGGCGCCCCCTTCCACCTGCGCCCCGGCACCGTCACCGACCTGCGGGCCAAGATCGGCGCGTTCGTCTCGGCCCACCGCTCCGCCCTGGTCAGCACCGCGCTCAGCGGCGCCGGCCGGATCGTCGAGCTGGTCACGGGGCTGGCGCTCGCGGTCTTCTGCTCGGTGTTCTTCCTGCACTCCGGCGACCGGATGTGGTCCTGGGCGCAGCGGCAGATGCCGGCCCGGAGCCGGTCGGCCTGGGACCGTGCCGGTCGTACCGCCTGGCGCACCTTCGCGGGCTACACCCGGGGCGTGCTGATCGTGGCGGCCTCCAACGCCGTGCTGGTGGGCATCGCGCTCGCGATCCTGCGGGTGCCGCTGGTCATGCCGCTGATGCTGCTGGAGTTCGTGGCGACGCTCGTCCCGCTGATCGGCTCCCCGATCGCCCTGGCGATCGCCTCCGTGGTCGCGCTCGCCGCCCGCGGGCCGGTGATCGCCCTGCTGGTGCTCGCCCTGATCGTGGTCATCGGCCAGATCGAGGGCCACCTGCTGCATCCGCTGGTGCTCGGCTGGTCCGTCCGCATCCACCCGGTGGCCATCGCCGTGTCGGTGGCCGGCGGCACCGTGCTGGCGGGAATCCTGGGCGCGGTGGTGGCCGTGCCGGTGGTGTCGGTCGCCTGGGCGGTGCTCGGCGAGCTGCGCTCCCGTGGCGCATCCGGCGGCTCAGGGACGCGGCCCCTTGCTGCGGGCGATCGGTCCGGTCACCGACCGGACCAGGGCAGGCGCCAGGAATAGGGCGAGGGCAGCCGGCACGGTGGGTGAGTGCCCGGTGCTCCGCAACGGGGCCGCCTCCACTCCCCTCCTGGCCCCGCCGCCCCCTCCGAGCCCCGCCACTCCCCTTCTGGCCCCGCCCCCCGACGGGCCCGCCCCCGGACCGCGGCTGGTCCGCCCGGCCCTCCCGGTGGGGCCGTTGGGCCCTGGCCGCGCGGGGCGGGGGCGGGAATCCTGGTCGCCGGTATTGCGCCGGCTGGGAGTGGAAGGGCCTGGGATGGGCGAGTTGGTCACGGTGAGGGCGTTCGAGGGGCTGACCTGCGAGGGCCTGGCCGAGGCGCGGGCCCGGGTGGGCGCCGCGGCGGCGGCTCCGGGAGTGGGGACGCTGGTGGAGGCCCTGCGGGTCCGGCTCGCGGCCGTGGCCGGGGGTGTGCTGGCGCAGGTGAACGCCGAGGTGGACGGCCGGCGGATCCGCGTCCAGGAGGCCGCGGCCGGGCTCGGCGACTCGCTCGACCGGGTGAGCGACGCGCTGCGCGGCAGGATCAGGGCCGTCACCGGGGCCTGGGCGCCGCGCCCGTGGCCGGGCCACCGCGCCGCGGCCCCCATCGGGCCGGACGGCGGCGAGCTCCGCGAGCTCCGGGTGGTCCGGCACAAGGAGCCCTCGCTGGTCTGGTGCTCGCCGGAGGCCGCTGCCCGGACCATGGACGCGATGGACTACGACATCCACCTGTTCACCGATCCGGCGACCGAGACCGACGCCGTGGTCTACCGGGTCGGGCCGACCGGCTACCGCCTCGCCCGTACCGTCCCGGCCGGACCGGCGGGCCGCCGGACCTCGCCGATCACCCTCAGCCCGTACGGCGCGCCCCGGCTGACGCAGGCGCAGGCCGTCGACCGGCTGGCGGGCGCGGAGCTGCCGTTCCTGTTCTTCGCGCACCCGGTCACCGGCCGGGGCCGGGTGCTCTACCGCCGCTTCGACGGTCGGCTCGGCCTGATCGCCGGGCACGTCTGACGGGCCCTGACCGGAGCCCGGGGCCGCTCCTGCCGATCGGCCCGGAACCGCGCCGCGCCCCCGCCGGGCAGTCGCTCGACGGGGCGCGGCGCGTGCCGGGGGCCGGTCGTCACATGTTGATCATGTGGCCGGCCAGGCCGTGGATGGCCTCCTTGACGGCCTCGCCCAGGGTCGGGTGGGCGTGCACGTTGCGGGCGACCTCGTGGACGGTCAGGTCCCACTGCTGGGCCAGCGTCAGCTCCGGCAGCAGCTCGGTGACCTCGGGGCCGATCAGGTGGGCGCCGAGCAGCTCGCCGTGCGTGTTGTCGCTGATGACCTTGACGAAGCCGATCGGGTGGCCGAGGCCGTGCGCCTTGCCGTTGGCGGTGAACGGGAACTTGGCGACCTTGACGTCGTAACCCAGCTCGCGCGCCTGGGCCTCGGTGTACCCGAAGGAGGCGATCTGCGGCTGGCAGTAGGTGGCGCGCGGGATCATGACGAAGTCGACCTCCATGGTCTCCGCCCCGCCGATGGTCTCGGCGGCGATCACGGCCATCGTCTCGGCGGCGTGCGCGAGCATCAGCTTGGCGGTCACGTCGCCGATCGCGAAGATGTGCTCGACGCTGGTGCGGCCGCGGCCGTCCACCGCGATGGCGTTGCGGTCGGTGAGCTTGACCCCGGTGTTCTCCAGGCCGTAGCCGTTGACCCGCGGCGCGAAGCCGATCGCCTGGAGCACCTTGTCGGCCTCCAGCACCTGCTGCTGCCCGTCCTTGGTGACGGTGACCCGGACCTTGGCGTTCGGGTCGCTGTCGTCGATCGACTCGACCCGGGTGGAGGTCAGCACCTCGATGCCCAGCTTGCGGTACTGCTTGGCGAGTTCGGTGGAGACCTCGACGTCCTCCAGCGGCACCACGCGGTCCAGGAACTCGACGATGGTGACCTTCACGCCGTAGTTGTGGAGCACGTAGGCGAACTCGACGCCGATCGCGCCGGCGCCCGCGATGATGATGCTCTCCGGCAGCTGCTCGGTGAGGATCTGCTCCTCGTAGGTGACCACGCGGTCGCTCAGGCTGGTGCCGGGCAGCAGGCGGGTGGTGGCACCGGCGGCGATGACGCAGTTGTCGAAGGTGACGACCTCGAAGCCGCCGCCGCTCAGCGCGACCTGGAGGGTGTGCTCGTCGACGAAGGTGCCCCAGCCGTCGTACTCGGTGATGCCGTTCTTCTTCATCAGGTAGTGGACGCCCTTGACCCGGCCGTCGGCCACCGAGCGGCTGCGCCGGAAGGCCTCGCCGAAGTCGAAGGTCACCTGGCCCTCGACCTTGATGCCGAAGGTCTTGGCCTCCTTGGTGAAGATGTGGGCGAGCTCGGCGTTGCGCAGCAGGGCCTTGGAGGGGATGCAGCCGACGTTGAGGCAGACGCCGCCCCAGTACTTGGCCTCGATGACCGCGACCTTCAGGCCCAGCTGGGCCGAGCGGACGGCGGCTGTGTAGCCGCCGGGGCCCGCGCCGAGGACGACGACGTCGTAGTGCGTGCTCATGTTGCTGACTCCTCCGAGGATGTCACCGTGTCGTGATCTCGGTCCCATGGTGTCAGGACCGGACCCGGCGCACCCACCGGGTCTCGGCGGATGCGCTCCGCGCGGCACCGTACCGGTCCGCGACCGGATTGTCAGTGTCCTGCGCTACGGTGACCGCACCCACGGCCACCAGGGGCGATGAGGCGGGGAGGTCCCGGATGGAGCAGTCTCGGACGGAGCGGTCGGGTACGGCGGTCGGGTGGGCCCGGCGGACGGGAGCGGTGGCGGGCCCACCCGGGCGTCAGGCCGCCACTCCGCCGGAGTGGGCGTCGCTCGTGCCGCTGATACCGGGCGCCGCCTTGGCGGCCGGGCGCTGGGCCGGGACGGGCCGGTGGAGCGAGGAGAGGTCCCAGGCGTAGGTGCCGACGGCGTTCGCGATCACGTCGATGTTGACGTCGAAGACGCCCATGTCGATGTTGCCCAGGTTGTCGCAGGCCTTGTGGTAGCACCCGTCGTACGCGGCGCCGGCGGTGCCGCCGTAACGGGCCGCCTGCTCCGGGGACTTGACCTTCTCGGCGCCGGTGTCGGTGCCGCCGGCCGGGATGCCCGCGTCGATGAACGGACCGTAGTCGGAACGGCCGTCGAAGAGGGTCGGGTCGTGCGGCAGGCCCCGGCCGTCCAGGTAGCCGTTGATGTCCCGTTCCAACTGCGCCGAGCCCTCGGGGCCCGCGTCGCCGCCGGCGCTGCCCGAGCCGTTGTAGACGAACTGCGCGTAGTTGGGGGACGCGATCATGTCGAAGTTGAGGTAGAGGCCGATCTTCTTCTTCTCCGCGTCGGAGAGGGAGTTCACGTACGTCTCGGCACCCTTGAGGCCGAACTCCTCGGCCGACCACCAGGCGAACCTGACCTTGTTCTTCACCGGGTGGACACTGAGGTTCTTCGCGACCTCCAGGACGCCGGCCGTGCCGGAGCCGTTGTCGTTGATGCCCGGCCCCTCGGGGACGGAGTCGAGGTGCGCGCCGACCATCACGGTGTGGTCCGGGTCGCCGCCGCGGGTCTCGGCGATGACGTTCCAGGTCTTGCGCTGCTCCATGAAGGTCCGGATGTCCAGGGTCACCCGGACGGGCCCGGCGGCGGCCTGCGCGGCCAGGGCCTGGCCAGCGGCCTGGGTGATCCCGCCGGTCGGGATCCGCCCCGCCGTCGGCTCGCTGAGCGTCCCGTTCAGGGTGCCCTCGGTGTTGTTGTAGATGATCGCCCCGGTCGCGCCGACGGCGGCCGCGGCGGCCTGCTTCTCGGCGAAGGAGCATCCGCCGCGCCGGATCAGGGCGATCTTGCCGGTGAAGGCGCCCGACGGGTAGTCGGCGGGCGTGCAGCCGGTGGTGGCGCCGACCGGGGCGACCGCCAGGTCCGCGGTCAGGCCCGCCTCCGGGCCGCCCACCGAGTACGTCATGGCGATCACCGGCACCGATTCGGCCTTCGGGGAGACCACGTCGAGGCGCTCGGAGCGGGCCTCGAAGAAGGTGTACACGAACTCCTGCTTGGACACCTTGAGCCCGGCCCGGCGCGCCTGCTCGTAGACGTACTGCGCGGACTGGTCGTGCCCCTTCGAACCGGCCACCCGGGTACCGCCGTTGCGGTCCGCGATCAACTGGAGCGCGGCCAGCGTGGCCCGAGCGTCCCGGGCACTGCTCGCCTCGACCAGCCGGGAGGCCAGCTTGGCGCCCTTGCGCGCCGGGTCCGGGTCGGCCGAGGCACTGCCGGCGCCGGCCAGCAGCAGCGGGGCGACCAGCGCGGCGACGGTCAGGGCGGCGCCCGCGCCACGCCGGGTGACGGCGGTTCGCGGGCGCCCTGTGGAGGTGGCGGGGTCCTCCGGGACGGAGCGGTCGAGCGGGGAGGTGGGGCGACGGGTGCGCAGCATCAAGGGAGCTCCATCCGACGGGCCGTGAAGGTCATGAGGGTCATGATTTGACATGACCGGAATCCCGTTGCCAAGCCTTTACGCAGACCTTGCGAGATGCGGGTCGTGGCGCGCGCGGTGATATTGGAGGGGTGGGGGCGTCTCATCCAGGAGTGTGACCAGATGTCCATGATGGATAAGCTCAAGAACCTGCTGAAGGGCCACGAGGAGCAGGCCGACAAAGCCGTCGACAAGGCGGGCGACACCGTCGACCAGCGCACCGAGGGCAAGTACAGCGGTCAGGTGGACGCCGGCCAGGAGCAGCTCAAGAACCAGTTCCGCGACCAGCCGCCGCAGCAGTAGCGGCTGCTGCCTCCCGCGGGCCGCCCCACCCGGGGCCGTCCGGCCGGCGCGGCGCCCTGGTCAGGCCTCCCGGGGCTCCGCCGCGTCCGGCGGGCCGCCTCCGCTCTCGCCGTCGGCTTCACCGTCGGCGCCGCAGTTCTCGCAGGGCCCCGGTCCGGGCCGCTCGCGCAGCCGTCCGCACTCCGGGCACACCCGGTCCAGCCAGCAGGCCGGCTCGCCGCCTTCGTCCATGGGGTCGATTCTGCCCGGGGCGCTCCCGCGAGCGCGAGTAGACACTGTCTACGAACACCTGGTAGACAGTGTCTTCATGACCGAACAGGAACAGGACCTACGGGCCCGACTGGTGGCCGCCGGCGTCGAGTTGGTGGCCGAGGGCGGCGTCCAGGCGCTCGGCCTGCGCGAGATCACCCGCCGCGCCGGGGTCTCGCACGGCGCGCCCCGCCGCTACTTCCCCACCCACCGCGAGTTGCTCGCCGCCATCGCCCAGCAGGGCTTCGGCAGGCTCACCGACACCCTCGCGGGAGCCGACGCCCTCACCGCCACCACCGGCGCCGACGCCCGCACCCGCCTCGACGCGCTCGCCCGCGCCTACCTCGGCTTCGCGGCCGCCAACCCCGGCATGTTCGAGCTGATGTTCCGTCACGACCTGCTGGAGGGAAGCGGCGCCGAACTGCGCCGCACCACCCTGCCGCTCTTCCTGACCTTCGTCGGCCTGGTCTCCGAGGTGCACCCGCGGTCCGACGATCCGGCCGCCGCCACCGCCGCCCTCTGGTCCAACCTGCACGGCCTCGCCCAGCTGCGCACCTGGGGCAGCCTGCGGCTCATCACCGGCGACGATTCCATCGAGCCGCTGCTGCGCGCGACGCTGGACGCCCACCTCGGCCCGGCCGCGCGGTGAACCCGCGGCACCGCCGGGGGCTCGTCCTGGCCGCGAGCATCACCGGCGCCGTCCTGGTCGCCGTCGACGGCACCGCGCTGACCGTCGCCCGGCCGACCCTCCAGCACGACCTGCACGCCTCCGTCGCCGCCGTCCAGTGGGCCGGCACCGGCTACCTGGTCACCGTCGCCGCCCTGCTGGTCTTCGCCGGCCGCCTCGGCGACCGGTACGGGCACCGGCGGGTCTTCGCGCTCGGCGTGACCGGCTTCGCCGCCGCCTCGCTCGGGATCGCCGTGGCGCCCGGCATCGGCTGGGTCGTCGCCCTGCGCGTCCTGCAGGGCGCGGCCGGCGCGCTGCTGCAGCCGGCCACCCTGGGCATGCTCCGAACCGTCTGGCCCGCCGACCGGCTGGCCGGTCCGATCGCCATCCGCACCGCCGCCATCGGGCTCGCGGCGGCGGCGGGGCCGCTGGTCGGCGGGGCGCTGACCGCGCACCTCGGCTGGCGGTCGGTCTTCCTGCTGGGCCTGCCGCCCGCCGCGGCCGCCCTCCTGGCGGCGCTCGCGGTGCCGGCCCGGGCCGGATCGCCCGACACCCGGTCCCCGGCCGCCCGGCGCGGCAGCAGGCACGGCAGCGAGCACGACGGCCGGCACGGCAGCCGGCACGGCAGCGGGCACGGCAGCGGGCTCGACCTGCCCGGCGCGGCCCTGCTCGCACTCGCGCTGGCCTTCCTGGTGGAGAGCCTGGTGACGCTGCCGGACGCCGGCCGGCCGGCCGTCCCGCTGCTCTGCCTCGCCGCGGCCGGAGCCCTCGCCCTCCTCCTGGTCCGGCACGAACGCCGGACCGCCGATCCCCTGCTGCCGCCCGCGCTGTTCCGCTCCACGGCCGTCGCGCCGCCGCTCGTCGTCCTGCTCGCCGCCTCCGCCGCCCTCCAGGGCGCACTCTTCCCGGCCACCTACTACCTCCAGGACGTGCTCGGCCTCGACCCCCTGCAGAGCGCCCTGCGGGCGATGCCGCTCGCCGTGGCGATGATCCTCGCGGCGCCCGGTTCCGCCCGGCTGGCGAAGCGTCACGGCGAACGGGCGGTGGTGCTGCCGGGGATGGCACTGATCACCGCGGGGGCGCTGCTCACCGCAGGGCTCGGCACCGGTTCCGGGACGCTCGTGATCGGCGGCTGCTTCGCGCTGCTCGGCACCGGCTTCGGTGCGGTGATGGCCACCGCCACCACGATGGTGGTCCGGGGTGCGCCCGCCGCCCGGGCCGGGGTCGCGGGCGGCCTGCAGCAGACCGTCCTGAACACCGGCCCGGCCCTGGGCATCGCCCTGGCCACCACCGCCGCCGGCCGCACGGACCCCGGCGCGGCGCTCGCGCCGTCCGCGCTGACCATGGCGGCGGTGGCCGGCGCGGGGACGCTGCTCGCCGCGCGGCTGCCCGGACGGGCGGCTGGACCGACGGCCGGTGGGGCCGCCGATCGGACCGCCGGTCCGGCGTCGGGCGGGCGGCCGGAGGTCACCGGCCGTCGGTGAGCAACGCCCTTGCCGTCACACTCCGGCCCGGTTCACACTCCGGTTCGGTTCAGGCCCAGGTTCGGTTCAGGCCCAGGTTCGGTTCAGGCCCACGTTCGGTTCAGACCCCGGTGACGCCGTCGACGCACTCCCGGAGCAGGTCGGCGTGGCCGTTGTGGCGGGCGTACTCCTCGATCAGGTGCACCAGGATCCAGCGCAGCGAGACGCTGTCCGCGCCGATCGCCGCGGCGGCCTGCGGGGAGAGCGGGCCGGCCGCGTCCAGCGGCTGGTCCGCGGTCAGTTCCCGGCCCCGGTCGATCTCCCTCCTCCAGTCCACCAGCGCCTCGGCCATCCCGCGCACCGGGTCCAGCCCGTAGCCGTCGGCGTTGTCCGCGCCGTACAGCGGCGGGGCGTCCTACCCGGCGAACACCCGCTGGTACCAGCTGCGTTCGACCTCGGCGACATGCTGAACCAGCCCCAGCAGGGTCATCGTGGACGGCGGGACGGACGCCAGCCGCGCCTGCCGGTCGTCGAGCCCGTCGACCTTGCGGGCGAGCGTGGCCCGCTGGAAGTCCAACCAGCTCTCCAGCATTGCGCGTTCATCGGCGTGCGGGGTCGGGATCGGCCGCCCGTCCGGGGTGAGTGCCATGGCCCCCACTCTGGCACACGCCCGCTGCGGCCCCGCGCGGACTCCGCGACCGCGTCAGTGCGGCGAGCAGCGCGAGCTGCACGGCCGCGCCCACCGCCGGCCCGAGCCACACCCCCGACACCCCCAGCGGCCCGGACAGGGCCGCCGAGGCGGCGAGTTGGGCCCCGAGACCGAGCAGGACGGAGACCACCAGCGGGCGCCCGGCGCCCGCCGCCTGGTGCACTCCGCCGACCGCCACCACCAGCGCGTACGGCAGCAGGTAGAGGGCCGCCGAGCGCAGGAAGCCGACGGACTGCGCGGCCACCGCCCGGTCCGCGGTGAAGAGCGCGGTCAGCGGCACGGCGAGGGTGACGGCAAGCACCGCCGCCACCCCACCGAGCAGCGCGGCGAGGCGTCCGGTGGCGCGGCGCAGGGTGTGAAGCGCGGCGCCCTCTCCCGCGCCGGTCAGCCGTGCCGCCTCGATCGCGGCGGCCTGGCGCAGCGCGTAGAAGGCCATGGTGACGACGAGCAGGACGCGGTAGCCGAGGCCGTAGCCGGCCACCGCCGCGACGCCGAAGCCCGCGACCAGGCCGAGTTGGGCGGTTCCGACGGCCATCCGGGCGGTGAAGTCCAGACCGAACGGTGCGCCCGCGCGCAGGATCCGTACCGCCGCCGCGCCCGCTCCCCCGGTGCCACCGGGGTCCTGCGGCTGCGGCTCTGTGCGTCGCACCGGCTGCGGTTCCGCGTGCCGCCCCGGCTGCGGCTCCGTACGTCGCACCGGCTGCCGCAGTCGCCGCACTCGCAGGGTGACGGCGAGGGCGATCGCCCGGGAGAGGACCAGGGCCAGGGCGGCGCCCGGCACGCCGAGGGCGGGCAGCGGCCCCGGGCCGAGGATCAGCAGGGGGTCGAGGAGGAGCAGCAGCGCGTTGGACAGCAGGGCGAGCCGCATCGGGGTGCGGGTGTCGCCCGCGCCCTTGAACAGCTCGTCGGCGACGCGCTGGCCGACGAAGAGCGCGAAGGCCGGGAACGCGACGGCGAGGTAGCCGGCGGCCTGTTCGGCGGCTTCGCCGTCCAGGAAGGCGCCTGCCAGCCGGTCGCGCAGCAGGAAGCCGGGGACGGCGAGCGCCGCACTGACGGCGGCACAGAGCCGCCAGGCCGCGCGGGTGGTCCGGGCGGCTTCGGCGTGGTCGCCCGCACCGAGGGCGTGGGAGAGCCTGACGCTGGTGCCGGAGGCGACCACCAGGACCAGGCCGAGCAGCAGGTTCTCGACGGTGCCGGCCAGGGTGACGGCGGCGACCGCGGCCCCACCGAGACCGGCCACCCAGAGGGCCCCGATCACCGAGGCGATCACCCCGGACAGCAGCTCCGCGTAGACGGGTACCGCCAATGCCGTGAGTCGGCGCAACTGGCCGCGCATGCCCTTCTCCCTTCCCCTGTGGTACTCGTGCGTGACCGGGCCGGCCTCGGCGCGGCCCTGGCCCGCCTCGGCTCTCCTCGATCGGCTGCGGCCCTCTCGACCTGCCTCGAATAGAGATACATCGTTTCGAGGCACATCGACAAGAGGTAACATGACGACTCCACAGGGCGCACTCCGACCGAAGGGCTCCAGCCGTGTTGACGCTCGCGATCCTCGGTTTCCTGTACGACCAGCCGCTTCACGGCTACGAGCTCAAGTCCCGGATCACCGGACTGACCGGTCATGTCCGACCGGTGAGCGACGGCGCGCTCTACCCCGCCATCGCCCGGCTGGAGAAGGCCGGCCTGCTGCACCGCCGCACCGAACCGGGCAGCGGCGCCGCACCGCGGCAGACGCTGGAGCTGACGGCGCGGGGGCGGGCCGAACTGCTGCGCCGACTGGCCGACCCGGAGCAGGCCGAGATCACCGACCAGATCCGCTTCTTCACCGTCACCACGTTCCTGCACCATCTCGCCGACCCGCCCCGGCAGGCCGCCGTGCTCCGCCGCCGGCTGGCCTTCCTGGACGCTCCGAGCAGCTTCTTCTACGACGGGACGGGGCAGCCGGTCACCGCCGAGCGCGAGCCGAACCCCTTCCGGCGCGGGATGCTGCTCGTCGCCCGAGCCTCCACGGCGGCCGAGCGGGCCTGGCTGTCCGAGACCGTCACGGAGCTGGATCGGGCGGCCGGGGCGGAGCCGTCGGAAGCCCCCGACTCGCCGACGGAGCCGCGGTCCTCGGAACGCTAGGCCGACCAGGCGAATCCAGAGCAAAACCGAAGGCGCACGCCCCTGCCGAACGGCAGAGCGAAAATCCGAATTCAGCCGTTCCGCACCTGGTTCCCCCCGGCCCCGGCGTCGCTATGATGATCCGCCTCACGTCCTCGGCGTCCCCCCTCCGCGGGCGTGATCCGCCACCGCGCCCCGCCGTCCCCCTGGAGGCCGCCGTGCCCGATTCCGAGACCGCGGTCGAGGCCGCAGTCCACTCCGCGCCGCTGAAGCGGGACGACATTCCCGGCTGGTTCTTCAGCCTCGACCGGGCCGCCTTCAGCCACCTGCTGTCCGCCCAGAGCGCGGCCGGCGTCACCGGCGACATCCTGGAGCTCGGCAGCTACCTCGGCCGCAGCGCCGTCCTGCTCGGCGACCACCTGCGGCCGGGCGAGCGGCTGACGGTCTGCGACCTGTTCGACTCCGAGGCGAGCGACGCCGAGAACGCCGCCGAGATGAACATGTCCTACCGCAGGACCCTCACCCGCAGCGCCTTCGAGGCCAACTACCTCGCCTTCCACGGCGAACTGCCCGAGATAGTGCAGGCCCCGACCTCGGTGCTGGCCGACGGCCGCGTCCGGGCGCACAGCTGCCGCTTCGTCCACGTCGACGCCTCCCACCTCTACGAGCACGTCGCAGGGGACATCGCCGTGGCCCGCGCCGCGCTCGCCGAGAACGGCGTGGTCGCCCTGGACGACTACCGCTCCGAGCACACCCCGGGCGTCTCCGCCGCGGTCTGGGAGGCGGTCTTCACCGGCGGACTGCGGCCGGTCCTGCTCACCCCGATGAAGTTCTACGGCACCTGGGGAGACGCGGCTGCCGTCCAGGCGGTCCTGAAGGAGCGCGACTGGTGGGCCGAGGGGTACACCGTCGACGAGGACACCATCGCCGACGCCAAGGTGCTGCGCCTCAACTACCAGGTCAAGGCCCCGGTCCAGCGCTCCACGCCGCGCCGGATCGCCCTCGAACTCCTGCCCCCGGTCGCGACCAAGGCCACCCGCCGGATGCTCCGGACGCTGCGCGAACGCCGCGCCGTCCCCCCCGTCCCGAGCGCCTGAGCGCCCGACCCCTCGCCGGGGGCCCCCCCCCCCCCGCGCCGCCCCCCACCTAGACAACGCCGCCCCCTAGGACGCCGAACAGTTCTAAATTGCCCTTAACCCCGGACGGCCGGCCCGGCGCCGCCCCCCC
>NZ_JBHXEM010000014.1:109217-118778 GCF_042724755.1 Kitasatospora sp. NPDC127067
CCGACCCCTCGCCGGGGCCCGCCCCCAGCGGGCGGGCCCCGGCTGCTTTCCAGGTCTCCGCCTTCTCCGCCTTCTCTGCTTTATCTGCCTTCTCCGCCTTCTCGACGGCCGTGACGTCACCCCGGCCGTCCTCCGTCATGTCGACGCGCCAGCTCACTTGTCGGATCACCACATTTGCAGGCTTTCCTATTGCCTGCCCGCATTCACTCTAACGAGGGAACCTCTCTTAAAGATTTGCCCACGGAACATTAAAGGGCGCATAGTGATGACACCTCAGTTCGGTCTGATGAACACCAAGTTCAGGCAAAGTCATCCCTAGCAAGGAGTAGGCCTTGTACTACGGAAACACGGCATCGGACAGCCCCGGGCAGCGGCTTCGCGCGGAGATCGCGGGCCCGGGGACGACGCCCCTGATCGGCGTCCACGACATGTACTCGGCCTCCATCGCGGCCGAGCACTACGACGGCATGTTCGTCTCCGGCTTCGGCTTCGCGGCCTCCTACTACGGGCTGCCCGACATCGGTTTCATCGCCTGGCCCGACATGGTGGGATTCGTCGAGCGGCTGCGCGGGGCCTTCCCCCGGCACCACCTGCTGGTCGACATCGACGACGGGTACGTCGATCCGGAGGTGGCCTGCCACGTCGTGCGCAGGCTCGAACGGATCGGGGCGTCGGGCGTGATCCTGGAGGACCAGAAGCGGCCGCGCCGCTGCGGGCACGCGGACGGCAAGCTGGTGCTGCCGCTGGAGGAGTACCTGGAGAAGCTGGAGCTCGTCCTCGCCAACCGGACGGACCTGGTGGTGGTCGCCCGCACCGACGCCACCGAGGAGGACGACATCCTGCGCCGGGCCCGGGCGCTCGCCGCCACCGACGCCGACGTGGTGCTGGTGGACGGTGTGCGCAGCGAGGAGTGGATCCGCCGGATCCGCCAGGCGGTCGGCGACAAGCCCCTGCTGTTCAACCAGATCGCGGGCGGGAAGTCGCCCCGGCTGTCGCTCTCGGAGCTGTCGGAGCTGGGGGTGGACGTGGCCATCTACAGCACGCCGTGCCTGTTCGCCGCGCACCGGGCGATGGACGAGGCGCTGGCCGGGCTGAAGAGCGCCGACGGGCGGCTGCCGGCCCCGGCCGGGGGGCGCGAGCAGGTCGGCGTGCGGGAGTCCACCGAGCTGCTGGAGCGGAACATCTCGCGCTCAAGCGGGCTGATGACGGTGACGGCATGAGGACCGGGCTGCGCGGGGCCGCCCCGCCCTCGCCGGCCGCCGCCCTGCGGGCCACCGCGCTGGGGCTGGCCGGAGCCTGCGCCCTGCTCGCGGGAGCCTCGTCGCCCGCGGCGGCCGGCGGCGGGCTGATCACGGTCGTGGACAACTCGAACGCCGACTCCTGGCTGGAGATCGACCGGACGGCCAACCTCCAGAACGGCAGCGGCTCGGCGGGCAGCGACCACGACGGCGCCGGCTCGCTGGTCGGCGGACTGCTCGGGCCCGGCTCCTCCTCCAGGCCCTCGGTCCGCCCGATGGCGGAAGGCGGCCCGTGACCGACCGTCCGGCGCGCCCGGAGCAGCCACCAGGGCTCCGGGCGCGCACGGCCAGGGGGCACGCGGCGCAGGGGCACCCGGCATCGGGGCACGCACCGGGGCACGCGGCCCGGCGGCGCCGGGACCAGGCGCCCGGGGAACGGACGCAGCCGCAACGCGCCCCCGGTCCCCGCCCCCGCAGGCTGCTGCCGCGCTGGCTGGACCCCTACATGGCGGCGCTGGCCGGCACCGTCGGACTGGCCGCGCTGTTCCCGGCCTCCGGCACCTCGGCGCGATTCGCCGGGGTGGCCTGCGACCTCGCGGTGGCGCTGCTGTTCTTCCTCTACGGTGCCAGACTCTCCACCCGTGAGACGCTGGCCGGGCTGCGGCACCTGCGGCTGCACGGGCTGGTACTGGCCGCCACCTTCGTCCTCTTCCCCCTGCTCGGCGTGGCCACCGCACTGCTCACGCCCGTCCCACTGACCGGGCAGCTGCACACCGGGGTGCTGTTCCTCTGTCTGGCACCCTCCACGGTGCAGTCCTCGGTGGCGCTCACCGGCGCTGCCGGGGGCAACGTGCCGGCGGCGATCTGCGCGGGCACCTACTCCAGCCTGGCGGGGCTGGTGCTCACGCCCCTGCTGGCGGCCTGGCTGCTGGGATCGCACACCACGCTGTCCGCCGACGGACTGCTGCGGATCGGGCTGCAGCTGCTCGCACCGTTCCTGCTCGGGCAGTTGCTGCGGCCGTGGCTCGGCGGTCCGCTGTCCCGGCACAAACGGGTGCTCACCCCGGTGGATCGCGGCTCGATCCTGCTGGTCGTCTACACGGCGTTCAGCGCGGCGGTGTCCCAGGGCATCTGGGGCCTGGCCACCCCCCTCGCGCTGCTCGGGCTGCTCGCGGTGCTGCTCGCCCTGCTCGCCGCCGCCCTCGCGGCCACCGGGCTCGGCGCGCGGCTGCTGGGGCTCGACCGGTCGGCCACGATCGCGGCGGTGCTCTGCGGTTCGCAGAAGAGCCTGGCCAACGGCCTGCCGATGGCCACCGTCCTGTTCGGCACGCAAGCCGGCCTGCTGGTACTGCCGTTGATGCTCTACCACCAGCTCCAGCTGATCGTCGGCACCGTACTCGCCGGACGCTGGTCACAGGCTCCCACCGCCGCCGCCGTGCCCGGCCCGGTCCCGGCCGCGCTCACCGGTCCGGACGCTCCGCCAGCACCCGGCTGATCCCCCGGCGCAGCCTGGCCGAGGCCCCCGGGAGGCGGCCGAGCCGGTGCAGCCGTTCGGCCGGCAGCTCCGGCCTACCGGCCAGCTCCAGAACGGCCGCGTACGGCCGGTCGCCCTCCCGCAGGCGGTCGCCCACGAGATCGACCAGCCCCTCCAAGGCCTCGCCCATGAGGGCGGGGTGGGCCGCGAGCAGCTCAAGGAGACGGTTGTCGTTCCACACCAGTTGCCGGCGTCCGGCCAGTGCGGCCAGCAGGTCGGTGGGGGCGGCCGGGTTGCGGGCGATCGCATGCCAGACGAACGGGTACTCTCCGATCGCCAGTTGGCGCAGTACCTCGGGGTTCGAGGTCCGTTCGGCGAGCCGCCGGTAGTCGCCGCCGTCGTGCAGGTGCTTGAGGGCCTCCACGTCGTCCGTCGTGTCCGCCGTCACCGTCACGTCCGCCCCCCTTGCTGTCGTTCGCGCAGGGGCGCGACCCTAGCAGGTCGGCGCCGGGTGATCAACCTTCATTCCGCTTCGACGGGCGTGCTGAGGGCGGTGGCCGGGAGGGTGGGCAGCGGGCCTGCGGGCGGCAGCTCCCAGACCGCCGGGTCGGGGGCGAACGGGCCGGCGCGGTCCAGGAGTTGCACGAGGGCGAGGTCCCGCGCCCGGTCCATCCACCGATGGGTGGCCTCGTCGATGACGCCGAGGCGCCGGGCGTGGGCGTACTCGTCCTCGTCCTTCCAGCTGTACGTCGAGAGATCGGGGGTGATCACCAGGTCCAGGAAGAGGTCGAGGGTGTCGAGGCCGATGGCCGTCCGCCGGTACGGGCGCTCGAAGTTGACGTACCAGTACAGCGGCCGGCCGCCGGGCGTCAGGAAGCGGTGGACGCTGAACGGCGCTCCGGCGGTGAAGCGGCTGAGCACCACGGTGTCGCGCCAGGTCCAGTCGTCGAGTTCCCACCGGCCGGCGGCGAGGTCCTCGATGCAGTCCAGCCGCGCGGCGTCGTCCCCCGCGCGGGCGGCGGCGGTCCAGCCGGCCGGGGCCAGGGTCTCCGTCCCCGGGCGGGCGGTGAGGGTCAGGGTCGCGCCGTCGTCCGCGAGCACGGTGTACGGCATGGCCGACCAGACCCTGCCGTGGGCGACGTCCCGTCGCACGGCGGTGCCGCCCGGGGCGAAGACCTGGGAGAGGGCCGGGGCCGTCATCGGATGTAGTAGGCCCGGTTGTGGGCGGCGACCGGCGGGGACTGGTAGGTCCAGACCCCGGCCGCCGGGGCGTCGGCGATCAGGTGGGCGAGGTCGCGGGCCGACTCCTCCGCAGGGTTGCCGAGGTCGAGCCGGACACGGTCGGCGGTGCGGTCGTCCAGGGCGTAGTAGCGGTAGGGCTGGTAGACGTTGAGCGGCCCGGCCAGCAGCTTGCCCTCGTCGTCGGTGCCGTAGCCGGTGATCGGCGTGTTGTTGACGGACTCGGGGGTGAGGCCGACCAGGTTCACGTCCAGGGCGAGGAGTTCCTCGTCGTGGCGGATCAGCCCGTCCTGCCCGAGGCCGGCCCGACGGCAGGAGACCGTCCAGCGTTCGCGCACGTCGGGCGCGTTGAGGGAGGGCAGGGTGGTCTCGAACCAGCCCGGGTGCTTGGGCTCGGCGTACAGCCGGCGCCCGGCGTCGATGGCGAGCGGGTTGTCGCAGAGGACGTGCAGCCGGGCGATGCCGAGCAGCTTGGTCTGGTCGTACCCCCGGGCGTACTGGCCGTAGTTGACCACCGGCATCCGCTCCTCGGCGAAGAGCGGATGGGCGATCAGGTTGATCTCCAGTTCCTGGGTGATGCCGCCGCCGTTCGGATACTGGGCGAAGTAGAGCTGGTAGTTGAGCGAGACGCAGGCCCCGCCGTCGAAGGCGGCGACGTTCAGCCCGGGGTGGCGCTTGGCGAGCAGTTCGCGCGCCCGCGCGCGGTCGACCAGGTAGTCGACGCCGATGTTGTGCAGCGCACCGTAGTGGAAGGGCAGGTGGTACGGCTCCGGTACGGGCGGCAGCGGCAGGCCGGTCATGAGGACTCCGATGACGGGAGAGACGGGAGAGACGGGGAAACAGGGAAGACGGGGGAAGCGGCGGGGGCGGTACGAGGGTTCAGGGGGCGGCCGGTGGTGCCACGGCCGCCGGGCGGTGCAGCTCCAGCAGGTCGTGGTGCATCCGCTCGGCGCTGCGCAGCGCGAGGGCGGCCATGGTGAGCGAGGGGTTGGAGGTGCCCAGGGAGGGCATCGAGCCGCAGCCGACGGCGTACAGGTTGGGGTGCTCCCAGCAGCGCTGCCAGTGGTCGACCACCGAGGTCGCGGGCGAGTCGCCCATGATGTGGGTGCCTCCGGCGTGGCCGGCGCCGCGGTAGCCGTGGACGCTTCCCCGGTGTTCGAGCCGTCCCGGCCATCCGGCCGCCGGGTAGGCGGTGTGGTCCTCGGCGCCGAGCAGGGCGAACAGCTGGTCGGAGACGGCCCGGGCGGAGGTCATCCCCTCGCGGACGTACTCCGAGAGGTCGTAGCGGATGGCCGGGCCCGGCAGACCGAGCGGGTCGCGCCGGTCCGGGTCGAGGGTGACTCGGTTGGCGGGGTCGGCGGGCTGTTCCAGCTCGAACTGGAGCGAGAACTGACGGCCCAGCCGGTCACCGAGGCGGTCGCGGAGCTCCTTGCCGCGCAGGCCCGCCGCGAGCAGCGCCGCCGCCTCGGCCTCCGGCGCGCCGCCCGCCCAGGACCAGCCCCAGTTGCCGATCTCGATCCGGAACGGCGCCCGGCGCTCCCGCCCGGGGCCGAAGCGGAACGCCTCCAGGCCGCTGGTGGAGCCGGGTCCGCGGTAGGGGCCGACCGGGCGGGGCATCAGCCCCCAGGTGAGCAGGGCCGGGTGGTCCATCAGGTTCCGGCCGACCTGGTCGCTGCGGTTGGCCAGGCCGGACAGGAGCAGCAGCCGGGCGTTCTCGATCGCGTGCGCGGCGAGGACGACCAGGTCCGCCTCCACCCGGTGGGCCGTCCCGCCCGCGAGGTACTCGACTCCTCCGGCCCGCCCGGTCTCCGGGTCGGCCAGCACCCGGCTGACGACAGCCTCCGTGCGCAGTTCGACCCCGGCCGCCCAGCGGGCCTGGGTGCGCAGCGGGGTGTACTTGGCGCCGGTCGGGCAGGCGGGGACGCAGCTGGCGCTGCCCGCGCAGAGCGGCCCGTCGGCGGATCCGGGCCTGGTCGGCACGCCGTTGCGGGCGTGCGGGGTGGCGGTGACGGCGAGCCGGGCGGGGCCGGGCACGGCGGGGTCGCGGACGGTCCGTCCGTCGAGGGCGCGGGCCAGTTGCCGGTCGAGGTAGCTCGCCGGAACGGCTCGCATCGGGAAGTCGTAGCCGTCCGGGATGGGCAGTCCGACGGCGCGGCGTTGCTCCTCGGCGTCGGCGGCGACGCCGAGTTCCTGTTCGGCCTCGCGGTAGTGGGGTTCCAGGTCGTGGTAGCCGATCGGCCAGTTGCGGCCGTGGCCGAGGTCCCCGGTGCGGAAGTCCTCGGGGTGCATGCGCGGGGTGAGCCCGGTCCAGAGCAGTCCGGTGCCGCCGTTGGCGCGCAGGTAGCCGCTGGCGTAGGGCAGCGGCCCGTCCTGGCGGAGGTGGCCGGTGGCGGTGAAGCCGCCGTCCGGGTTTCCGGCGAGGTCGGTGACGTCGGGTGACGGGGCTTCGGGGCTGTGCGGGTAGGGCGAGGTGGGCGGTCCGCCGCCGGCCGCGCGGTGGGCGGTGGCGGTTTCGGCGCCGGTGGGCGCGGCCCGTCCGGCTTCCAGGACGAGGACCCGCCAGCCCTGTGCACCGAGGCGGTGGGCGACGAGGGTCCCGGCGAAGCCCGCGCCGACCACGACGGCGTCCCAGCGGGCGCTCATCGGCGCTCACCGCCGTTGTCCGGCGCCACTGCGCTTCGGGGTGCCTCGGCCCAGCTGCCGTGGCCGGGGGCTGCGGAGCCGGGCGGGACGGCGTGGAAGGTCCGCCAGACCAGTCCCTGGTCGTGGGCCCGGGCGGAGGAGGGTGCCTCGCCGGGCCAGGCGCCGACGTACCAGAGGTGGACCAGGGCGTGCTCGTCGCGCACCTGGTGGGCCAGCGTGGTGCGGTGGTGCTCGTCCGCCATGCCGGTGGAGCGCAGTTCGGGGACGTCGAATCCGGTCAGCTCGGCGCAGACGCGCAGGAACTCGTCCAGGTCGGCCAGGGCGTCGACGTACTGGTTCGCGACGGGGTCCCAGCACTCCGCCAGGTCGTAGTCGGCCGGGCGGTCGTCGGACACGGGCACGCGGGCACCCCCATGGTCGGCAACGGGTGGCCGAGGCATGACAGGCCGGACGGCGCAACGGTCCGTACGGCACGACAGGCCCCACAACGCGGCAGGCCCGGGTCGACCCGTCCACCGGACGACCCGGCCTGCCACCGCGATCATGCCGCGCCTCCTCACCACCGGAAACGCGTTGCACGAATCTGCCCGGACTTCGTCACCCCTTGTCCGGTCGGCCGCGCATCACGATCATCCGGCGTCCGCTTCCGGTCGGCCAAGCGCCCGCACGGCCGCCAGGACGTCCAGGCCGAGCTCCGGGTCGGCGTCCTCGGGCAGGCTGACGGACAGCCGGGTGACCAGACCCGCGTACCGGCGGTGGATCTCCCGGGCGACCTCCTCCACCGGACCGCAGACCGCGAAGGCGTCGAACACCTCGTCGTCGATCAGCGCGGCCATCTCCGCCCAGCGGCCGCGCACCGAGTGGGTGTGCAGCTCCTCCTGAAGCTCCTCCCAGCCGTGCTGCGCCAGTACCGGACGGTAGGCCGGCGTGGAGGCGTAGAACGCGAGCCGCTCGCGGGTGGCGGCCCGGTTGGCCGCCAGTTCCTCCTCGGTGCGGCCGGTGGCGGTGAGCACGCTGCCGACGATCTCGAACGGCCGCTCCGTCCATGCGGCGCCCTCCGCCTCGGCCCGGGCCCGCTCCTCGGTCAGGCCCGGCAGCACCTGCTCGGTCAGGTAGGCGGTGGAGGAGAACGGGTGACTCAGGAAGCCGTCGGCCACCGCCCCGGCGGTCCGGGTCATCAGCGGCCCGACGCCCGCCAGCAGGATGCGCGGCACGCCGGACGGGACCGGGTCCGGGGAGAACACCGGCGTCATCACCGTGTGGGTGTAGAACTCGCCCCGGAAGCGCAGCCGTTCGCCGGTCTGCCAGCTGTGCCAGATCGCCCGTACCGCGTGCACGTACTCGCGCATCCGGGCGGCCGGACGGTCCCAGGGCATTCCGAAGCGCTTCTCGATGTGCGGCTTGACCTGCGAGCCCAGCCCGATGACGGCGCGTCCGCCGGAGGCCGCGTGCAGTCCCCAGGCCTGGTAGGCGAGGGTCATCGGGGTCCGGGCGAAGGCCACCGCGATGCCGGTGGCCAGCTCGATCGACTCGGTCCGGTCGGCCGCGCGGGCCAGCTGGAGGAACGGGTCGTACGCGGTCTCGGCCACCACCAGCCGGTCCATGCCCCGGCGTTCGGCCCGCTCGGCGGCGTCCAGGATGCCCGCCGGGTGCCCGGAGGCGGTGGCGTCGAGCCCGAGGGCGGCGGGTCGGGGGGCGGCGGGCCGGAGGGTGGCGGGTCGGTCCATGGGCTGGGCTCCTGGTCGCGGGCGGCTGTGGTACCCGGGTAGCCTGCCACGTCACCCGCCGTCGACGTCCCCGCCCGCGTCTCCCGGCACCGCGAACAGCCGGTCCAGGTACCGGTCCACGGCCGCGAGCACGGCGTCGGGCCCGACCACGTCCAGCTCCAGCAGCGTGGCGAACCCGGTGAGCGCGAGCAGCAGGTCCGTCTCCACCGCCGGATCGCGGTCGGGCGCCAGCTGCCCGTCGGCGATCGCCTGCCGGACCACCTGCTCGACCGTCGCCCGCCCCTGGAGCAGGCCGCCGCGCGCCCGAGCGTGGACCTCCTCGTCGTGCAGCGCCTCCAGCACGTAGGCGGCGCCCATCCGGCTGGTCGCCCGCGCGTCGGCGTGCAGGGGCAGCAGCTCGACCAGCATCACCCGCAGCACGTCGCGCGGATGCGGCCTCCCACCGAGCGCTCCCGTCGCCAGGCCGACCCGCTGCGCGCTCTGCTCGCCGGCGAAGTCCATCGCGAAGGAGAGCATCTGCGCCCGGGAGCCGAAGTAGTGCTGGAGCTGCCCGAGCGAGATGCCGGCCTCCTGCGCGACCTCGCGCATCGTCAGGTGGGTGACGCCGCGCCGTTCCACGACCCGCCACAGCGCGCGGGCGATCGTCTCCCGGCGTTCCCGGTGGTCGACCTGCTTCGGCATCGGTGGCGGCTCCTCGTCCTCGCTCCGCGCACTGCGGGGTCTTTTTCATACGATTGACATAATACAGCTGACCTATAACGTGGGGAGCCTTCCGAGGGAGGAGCGCCCACATGCCGGAACAGCCCGTCATCCGCACCACCGAGGGACTCGTCCGCGGCCGCTGGGCACCGCGGCGCGGCCAGGAACAGCGACAGGAGCAGCAGCAGGAGGAGAAGCACGCGCGGCCGGGGGGCCGGGAGCGCGGTCGGTTATCTAGTGCCGCATCAGGCAACGTTCGCCCCGTCGAAGTGCCGCCCGGCTGCCGCGCCGGGCGGCACCGAGCAAGCGGTCTCACCGAAACCCTTGCCTGCAAACTCCGAAACCGCAGCCACCAGGCGGAGGTGGAGCACCTCCACCTCCACCTGCCACGCGTGCTGAAGACCAGCGATCGGTGACCGGCTCTAGCTCTCAGCCTCGAACCAGGACCCGATGTTGTTCCACATGAAGGGGGCCTTCCACTCGGGCTCTCCCTTCATCCAGCCGAGCATGGCCGCGATGACCTTGTCACGTGAGACCGTCC